>BLLX01000003.1 GCA_011959405.1 Muribaculaceae bacterium | reverse complement strand
GTTTCCGGCAGTAAACACCTGCTGGCCGGGTTCTACCGTCACAGTGGCTTTTTCTGCTTCGGTGCCTTCAACGATCTGCTTCAGGCGCACCTTTTTGAGGTTAAGGATAATGTTGGTAACATCTTCCTTCACGCCGGGAATCACGTCAAATTCGTGCTTCACACCGTCGATACGGATAGCTGAAATGGCGAAGCCTTCAAGCGAGGAGAGGAGGATACGACGCAGGGCGTTGCCTATAGTAGTAGCGTAACCGGGCTCCAATGGCTTGAACTCGAACTTCCCGAAGAAGTTATCGGCCTCGAGCATGAGGACTTTGTCAGGTTTCTGAAATGCTAATATAGCCATGGTGCTGTGAGCTATGAGATTACTTAGAATAGAGTTCGACGATGAGCTGCTCCTTGATGTTTTCAGGGATGTCTTCACGAGCAGGCACGTGGAGGAACTTGCCGGACTTTGTGGCTTCGTCCCATTCGATCCAGGGGTGTTTGCTGTGGTTGAATCCAGCGAGAGCATCGGCGATCACTTCGAGTGATTTGGCTTTTTCGCGAACACCCACTACGTTTCCGGGAACCACATGGTAGGAGGGGATGTTCACAACATCTCCGTTGACAGTGATGTGGCGATGAAGCACGAGCTGACGTGCAGCTGCGCGGGTGGGAGCGATGCCAAGGCGATAAACCACGTTGTCCAGACGGCTTTCGAGAAGCTGGAGCAGGATTTCACCGGTGATACCTTTGGAGCGCGCAGCCTTGTCGAAGAGGTTGCGGAACTGGCGTTCGAGTACGCCGTATGTGTATTTGGCCTTCTGTTTCTCGCGAAGCTGAATGCCGTATTCCGATGTTTTGCGGCGACGGTTCTGGCCGTGCTGACCCGGAGGGAAATTCCTTCTTTCGAGCACTTTGTCGGGGCCAAAGATGGGTTCACCGAATTTGCGAGCAATTTTGGTCTTGGGACCTGTATATCTTGCCATGAGAGTTGAAAGTTTTTTGTGTTGATGGGTTTGATGAAAATATAATGATGAAGGCGGGAAACCGTGCGCGCCCGGCAATGGCGTTGATGATAAGGGACGCTCAATTTGTGTTAAGAGGGTGAAAGAGCCGCATCAGGGAGAGTGGTTTCTGATGGGGGCCGGTAGACTCCGATACAGCCGCGACCACAGAGAGGTGAATCAAGAATATTATGGTCTTACATCGGGGCCTGGTGACCCGCTTTGGGCAGTGATTGAAAGGTGGCTCATTACTGCCTCGCGTCCTAATGTTTTCAATAATGCCGGGAGACGCTTCTCCTGACGCCGTTCGCCTATGATAATTCTATCAGACGCGACGACGTTTGGGAGGACGACATCCGTTGTGGGGCAGCGGGGTGACGTCGAGAATCTCGGTCACTTCGATACCCGCGCCATGAACGGTACGGATGGCGGATTCACGGCCGTTGCCGGGACCCTTCACATATGCTTTCACTTTGCGGAGACCAAGGTCGAAAGCGACTTTGGCACAATCCTGAGCTGCCATCTGGGCTGCGTAGGGAGTGTTCTTTTTGGAACCGCGGAAGCCCATTTTGCCTGCTGATGACCAGGAGATAACCTGACCTTCGGCATTTGCAAGGCAAACGATGATGTTGTTGAAAGAGGAGTGAACGTGAAGCTGGCCTTCGGCGCTTACTTTCACGTTTCTCTTCTTAGCTGCGACTGTCTTCTTAGCCATAAATTATGTGCTTGATGGAGGTGATTTTAATTACTTGGTAGCTTTCTTCTTGTTGGCAACGGTCTTTTTGCGGCCCTTGCGTGTGCGAGCGTTGTTCTTGGTGCTCTGGCCGCGCACGGGAAGTCCGTTGCGGTGACGGATGCCACGATAGCAACCGATATCCATGAGTCGCTTGATGTTAAGCTGGATCTCAGAACGAAGATCACCTTCCACTTTATAGTCGGCGGTGATGACTTCGCGAACTTTGGCTGCCTGTTCGTCAGTCCAGTCTTTAACTTTAATATTTTTATCGACTCCGGCCTTGTCGAGAATAGACACGGAGGCGCTACGGCCGATGCCGTAGATGTAGGTCAAGGCTATTTCACCTCTTTTGTTCTGGGGGAGATCAACTCCCACGATTCTTACTGCCATATTTGTTAGTTAATGGAAAATTTTTGCAAAGTTACAAAAAAATCTTATCCCTGACGAAGTTTGTACTTGGGATTTTTCTTGTTGATGACATAGAGGCGGCCCTTGCGACGTACGATCTTGCTGTCGGCGGTGCGCTTCTTCACAGATGCTCTTACTTTCATTGTGAGTTTTGGGTTATTGGTTTACTTGTAGTTAGAGTGTTGGTCGAGGTTTATTTGTAGCGGAACGCTATACGGCCTTTCGAGAGGTCGTAGGGACTCATTTCCACCCTCACTTTGTCGCCCGGCAGGATTTTGATGTAATGCATGCGCATTTTGCCGGAGATATGGGCGGTGATTTCGTGTCCGTTTTCAAGTTCCACTCGGAACATTGCGTTGCTGAGAGCTTCCACAATGGTTCCGTCAAGTTCTATAGCTGCTTGCTTTGCCATTAATAAAGAGATGGTATTGTTTATTAAATACTTTGTATCGGAGATTATCCTGATCAGATGAAGCGGTCGCCGAGGGCCTGGCGCACGTAGTCGAATGTGGTGAGCACACGGGGTCCTTCGTGTCGGATGGCTATGGTGTGCTCGTAGTGCGCGCTGGGCTTGCGGTCCTTGGTGCGGCAAGTCCAGCCGTCGCGCTCTATCACTATGTTGCGCGAGCCGAGGTTGACCATTGGCTCGATGCAGATGCACATGCCGGCTTTAAGCAGCGGGCCTATGCCGCGGCGCCCGTAGTTGGGCACTTCGGGGCTTTCGTGCATCTTGCGTCCTATGCCATGGCCGCACATCTCTCTGACCACGGAGTATCCGCGGCGTTCGACAAAGGTCTGCACGGCATTGGAGATGTCGCCCACCCTCGCGCCTTCGCGAGCGGCTGCGATTCCCACGGCCAGAGACTCTTTGGTGTCGCGCAGGAGCTGCATGACGGCAGGATCCACGTCGCCTACGGGAAATGTATAGCACATGTCGCCGCAGAAGCCGTTAAGCTCCACAACGGTATCGGTGCCGATAATGTCTCCGTCGCGAAGAGTATAGTTGCCGGGAAAGCCGTGGACCACGGTTTCGTTGACCTCCATACAGACTGTGGCGGGAAAACCGCCATAGCCCAGACATGCGGGTTTTCCGCCGTTGTCCTGTATGAATTCGCGGGCAATGGTGTCAAGGCGCAGCGTAGTCACGCCGGGAGCCACCCACTTGGCGATTTCGCCAAGTGTGCGGCTCACCAGTGTGGCTGCGTCTTGCATCAGTTCGATCTCTTCGGCTGTTTTCAGATATATCATCCGTGATTGTCTATAAGCAATGCAAGAGTCGGGATCAATAAGCGGAGCCGGTGGTGCGGCCTTTGATTTTGCCTTCTTTCATCAGGCCGTCATAGTGGTGCATCATCAGGTGGCTTTCAACCTGTGTGAGCGTGTCGAGCACAACGCCAACAAGGATCAGCAGCGATGTGCCGCCGAAGAACTGGGCGAAGTTCTGGCTCACGCCGAACAGGCGGGCGAAAGCGGGTAGGATGGCCACGATGCCGAGGAAGATCGATCCGGGGAAGGTGATGCGGGACATGATGCTGTCGAGATATTCGGCAGTAGCTTTGCCGGGCTTCACTCCGGGGATGAATCCGTTGTTGCGCTTCATATCTTCGGCCATCTGGGTGGGACGCACGGTGATGGCTGTGTAGAAGTATGTGAAGGCAACGATCAGGAAGAAGTAGATCAGGTTATACCAGAATCCGTTCACGTCGGAGAAAGTGGCGAAGAAGCCGCTTCCCTGTCCGTCGGCGCTGAAGCCGGAGAGCGACAGGGGTATGAACATGATGGCCTGGGCGAAGATGATGGGCATGACGCCGGCAGCATTTACCTTGAGGGGTATGTACTGGCGTGCGCCGCCGTACTGGCGGTTGCCGACAATACGCTTGGCGTACTGTACGGGCACTTTGCGTGTGCCCTGGACCAGAAGCACGGCGCCGACTGTAACTGAGAAGAGCAGAAGCAGCTCGATCACAAACATGATCAGACCGCCCTGAGTGCCTGCAGATCCAGGCAGGCGGCTGAGGAACTCAAGCGACAGTGCCTGTGGCAGGCGGGCGATGATGCCGACCAGAATGATGAAGGAGATACCGTTGCCTATGCCGCGGTCCGTGATGCGCTCTCCAAGCCACATGATGAACATGGAGCCTGCGGCAAGGATGACTGTCAGATAGCACTTCATCCAGAAACCCATCTCAATGGCTGCACCAGTGCTTGAAGCAGCGGCGTTGAGCTGATGCTGCAGGTTGATCAGATATGCAGGGCCCTGGATGAGCAGGATACCCACTGTGAGATAGCGGGTGTACTGGTTGAGCTTCTGACGTCCGCTTTCCCCTTCACGCTGCATCTTCTGGAAAGAAGGAAGCACCATACCCAACAGCTGGATCACGATGGAAGCCGTGATGTAGGGCATGATACCGAGAGCGAAGATGGAGGCATTGGAGAATGCGCCGCCGGAGAACATGTTGAGCAACTGCATCAGGCCGCTTGAGTCGGTGAACTTCTCAAGGGCGAGAAGATGGGCAGGATTAATGCCCGGCAGCACAACGTAACACCCCAGCCGGTACACGAGTACCAACAGGAGCGTTACGAGGATGCGCTGACGCAGTTCCTCAATGGTCCAAATGTTTTTGATTGTTTGAAAGAATCTCATTGGGGAATTGTGGTATTAAAGAAAAGGCTGGGATTATTTTACCTCAACGGCTTCACCACCAGCCCCTTCGATAGCTGCTTTGGCAGCTGCGGAGAAAGCGTTGGCGTGAACAGTCACCTTGCGGGTGATGTGGCCTTTGGCGAGGATCTTGACCAGCTCTTTCTTAGCCACAAGACCTGCTGCCTTGAGGGCGTCGAGGTCGATTGTGTCGAGAGCCTTGGCTTCTGCCAGGGTTTCGATGTCGGAGAGGTTGATGGCCTTGTAGGCTACACGGTTGAGTGATTTGAAGCCAAACTTAGGCAGACGGCGCTGGATAGGCATCTGACCGCCTTCGAAACCGATTTTGCGGCTATAACCGGAGCGCTGCTTGGCGCCTTTGTGACCGCGGGTCGATGTGCCGCCCTTGCCGGAGCCGGGACCGCGACCCTTGCGGGTTCTATTCTTAGTGGAGCCTACTGCGGGCTTAAGATTGCTAAGTTCCATAACTTAAGTAGGGATTGAATGATTAGTTGGCGGGTTCAACTTTAACCAAGTGGCTTACTTTCTTGACCATGCCGAGGATCGAGGGAGTGTCCTCGAGAACTACGGTGCGGTTCATTTTGTGCAGGCCCAGAGCATCGAGTGTGCGCTTCTGCACGGCAGGAGCGTTGATGCGGCTCTTGATTTGTGTGATTGCTATTTTTGCCATTGTGTTCAGTCTGTTTTAGTGGGTTGATGAATGATTAACCGTTGAACACCTTGTCGACGCTGACAGCGCGGTTGGCGGCCACTTGAGCGGGTGAACGCAGTTCGCCGAGGGCGGCGATGGTGGCCTTGACCAGGTTGTGGGGGTTAGAGGAACCTTTGGACTTTGCAAGCACGTCGGTGATACCCACGCTTTCCATTACAGCACGCATAGCACCGCCGGCCTTAACACCGGTACCGTGAGATGCGGGCTTGAGGATGATGCGAGAGCCGCCGAACTTGGCAGCCTGTTCGTGAGGGATAGTGCCTTTGTGAACGGGCACGCGGATCAGGTTCTTCTTGGCTGCTTCAACGCCTTTGGCAATGGCAGCAGTCACTTCGTTGGCCTTTCCGAGACCCCAGCCCACAATGCCGTCTTCGTTGCCGACAACGACGATTGCGGCAAAGGTGAACGCACGGCCGCCTTTGGTCACTTTGGTAACACGGTTGATGGCCACAAGGCGATCCTTAAGTTCCAAGTCGTTTGTAGATTTAACTCGATTTGTTTTAGTTGCCATAATCTTGCTTTAGAATTTAAGGCCGGCTGTGCGCGCAGCGTCTGCCAATGATTTAATACGGCCGTGGAACAAGTAGCCGTTACGGTCGAACACAACTTCGGTGATACCTGCTTCAAGGGCTTTCTGAGCCACTGCCTGACCAACTTTAGCGGCTACTTCAACTTTGGTGCCACCTTCGAGACCTTTGCTCGATGCTGCAACGAGAGTCTTGCCTGCCAGGTCGTCGATCAGCTGGACGTAGATGGCCTTATTGGAGCGGAACACGGTCATGCGCGGACGGGCGGCGGTGCCGGAGATTTTGCCGCGGATGCGTGTCTTGATTTTGTTTCTTCTTGCTATTTTGGAAATCATAGTGTCTAAGTCTTAACAGTGATGAATTACTTAGCGCCGGCGCTCTTACCCGACTTGCGGCGGATAACCTCGCCAACGAACTTGATACCTTTACCTTTGTAGGGCTCGGGCTTGCGCAGCGAGCGGATCTTGGCACAAACCTGACCGAGGAGCTGCTTGTCGTCGCTCTCGAGGATGATCAGGGGGTTTTTGTTACGTTCGCTCTTGGCTTCAACTTTGATTTCCTTGGGGAGCTTGATGAAGATAGCGTGAGAGAAGCCCAGGGAGAGTTCAAGCACCTGGCCTTCGGCATTGGCACGGTAACCTACGCCGACGAGTTCCATTTCCTTGCGGTAGCCGGTCGACACGCCCACGATCATGTTGTGGATGAGGGCGCGGAAGAGACCGTGCTGGGCGCGGTGCTCGCGGTCGTCGGAGGGACGGGTCACGTGTACGTGGCCGTCTTCAACGGTGACTGTGAGATCGGGGTTAACGGTTTGCTTGAGTTCGCCTTTGGGGCCTTTGACTGTTACGTCGTTTCCGCTGACTGTAACTGTTACACCTGCGGGGATTTCAATGGGAGCTTTACCTATACGTGACATGATTGTTTCCTCCTATTGATTAGTAAATGTAACAGAGAACTTCGCCGCCCACTTTTTCGGTGAGGGCCTGTTTGTTGGTCATCACACCCTTTGAGGTGGACAGGATGGCAATGCCGAGACCGTTGAGCACGCGGGGCATGTCTTTGTAGCCGGTGTACTGACGCAGGCCGGGACGGCTCACGCGCTTGAGACACTTGATGGCATTGACCTTGTCTTTGGGATCGTATTTGAGAGCGATCTTGATGATGCCTGCGGGAGTTTCACCCTCTATAAACTTGTAGTTAAGAATATAGCCTTGTTCGAAGAGGATCTTTGTGATCTCTTTTTTCAAGTTTGAGGCGGGAATTTCCACCACGCGGTGGTTGGCCTTGATGGCGTTCCTCAATCTTGTCAGATAATCTGCTATGGGATCAGTCATTTTGAGTTGATGGTTAAATTGATTCGGTGATGTCCGAACAATATTTAATTACATTACTTTCATTTGGTTGTTTGGTGTCGCGGAATTACCAGCTTGCCTTGCGCACGCCGGGGATAAGACCGGCAGACGCCATTTCGCGGAACTGGATACGGGAGATGCCAAACTGGCGCATATAGCCTTTGGGGCGGCCTGTGATGGAGCAGCGGTTGTGCAGGCGCACTTTCGATGCGTTCTTGGGCAGCAGTTGCAGTGCCTGGAGGCTCTCGTAGTCGCCAGCAGCCTTGAGGGCAGCTTTTTTGGCGGCATACTTCTCAACCAGTTTCTGGCGCTTGACCTCACGGGCCTTCATGGATTCTTTTGCCATTTCTGAGAATTGAGTTTAGGGAAGAGATTAGTTTTTCTTGAACGGGAGTCCGAACTGCTTGAGCAAAGCGAAACCTTCTTCGTCGGTGTTGGCCGAGGTAACGAAGGTGATGTTCATGCCCATCATCTTGCTTACAGCATCGATGTTGATTTCGGGGAAGATGATCTGCTCAGTGATGCCGAGAGTGTAGTTGCCACGGCCGTCGAGTTTGCTTTCGATGCCTTTGAAGTCACGGATACGGGGCAGGGCCACGCGCACCAGACGTTCGAGGAATTCGTACATTTTGTCGCGACGCAGTGTCACCATGACACCGATGGGCATTTTCTTACGGAGCTTGAAGTTGGAGATATCCTTCCTCGAGAGAGTGGCAACCGCTTTCTGGCCGGTGATGGCTGTGAGCTCGTTGATGGCTGTCTCGATGATCTTCTTGTCCTGGGTGGCAGCGCCAAGGCCCTGGTTGATGACGATCTTCTTCAGGCGGGGCACCTGCATCACGGAGCTGTAGTTAAACTCTTTTTCAAGGGCGGGAACAATGCGTTCCTGATAGTCTTTCTGCAAAGTGGTGCTCATTACTTAATCTCCTCTCCGGACTTTTTAGCGATACGAACCTTTTTGCCTTCGGCATTCTTCACGTGGCTTACGCGGGTGGGTTTGCCGGTTTTGGGGTCAACGAGGTTGAGGTTAGAAATGTGGATGGGTGCTTCCATCTTGATGATGCCGCCGTTGGGGTTCTTGGCGGTGGGCTTCGAGGCCTTGGAAACCATGTTCATGCCCTCGACGATAGCACGCTGTTTCTTCACCTGCACGGCGAGAACGCGGCCTGTTTTGCCGCGGTCTTCACCGGAGTTGACATAGACGGTATCGCCTTTTTTGATATGTAGTTTGCTCATTGCTTTGATGGGATTACATTGAGTGTTTTAGAGAACTTCAGGTGCCAGAGAAACGATTTTCATGTTGGTGGCACGCAGTTCGCGAGCAACGGGGCCGAAGATGCGTGTGCCACGCAGTTCGCCGGCATTGTTCAGAAGAACGCAAGCGTTGTCGTCAAAGCGAATGTAAGACCCATCGGGGCGACGGACTTCTTTTTTAGTGCGGACGACCACAGCTTTCGACACGGTGCCTTTCTTCACATCGGATGAAGGGATAACGCTCTTCACCGACACCACGATAATGTCACCAACGGACGCATAGCGACGTCCGGTACCACCGAGCACGTGGATGCAGAGAGCTTCCTTTGCTCCGGAGTTGTCGGCGACTGTCAAGCGGGTTTCAGTCTGTATCATTTGTAGGTGTTAATGGGATAGTGTTTGTTAATTTACTTAACTTTTTCGATGATTTCAACCAGACGCCAGCGCTTGGTCTTGGAGAGGGGACGTGTTTCCATCAGGCGCACTGTGTCGCCTACGGAACATTCGTTGTTCTCGTCGTGAGCGTGGTATTTTTTGGTTTTATTCACGAACTTGCCATAAATGGGGTGTTTTTCTTTCCATTTGATGGTCACGGTGATGGTTTTGTCGCCTTTGTTGCTGGAAACCACCCCTACGCGCTCTTTGCGAAGATTTCTTGTTTCTTCCATATTCGGGTTTGTGTTAACCTATTATTTTGCGGCGATTTCGCGGGCGCGGAGCTCGGTGAGCACGCGTGCGATCATGCGGCGGTCTTTGGTGATCTGGGCGGGATTGTCAATCGTGCTTACAGCATGAGTAGCCACGAGCTGACGATAGGCCTTCTGCATTTCGGCCAGACGCTCGCGGAGGTCCGCGGTGGTCATTTCTTTGATTTCTTCTTTCTTCATGACTTACTATTTACACGTTTTGACTGGGATCGTAGTCGCGACGGACCACAAATTTGGTTATAACGGGAAGTTTCTGGGCAGCCAAACGGAGGGCTTCCTTGGCTACTTCGAAAGGCACGCCTTCGACTTCGATCAGCATGCGGCCGGGAGTAACAGGAGCGACAAATCCTTCGGGAGCACCTTTACCTTTACCCATTCGGACTTCGGCAGGCTTCTTGGTGATGGGTTTGTCGGGGAATATACGGATCCAGATTTGACCCTGACGCTGCATGTAGCGGGTCACGGCGATACGAGCGGCCTCAATCTGACGGCCTGTAATCCACTTGGACTCAAGAGTCTTAATGCCAAATGAACCGAATGCCAACTGGTTGCCGCGCTGGGCAATGCCTTTCATGCGGCCCTTCTGTTGACGGCGAAATTTGGTTTTCTTAGGTTGTAACATTGTGAGATTGATTCAAATGGTTAAGCAATTAACGATTGTTTTTAGGCTTGCGGAATCCACGGTCGCGACGTGCTGAGCGATCGCCCTGGCCAGCGCCTGCGGGACGGCCGCCTTTGTCGGCGGAGGTGAACTGGGGCGAGAGGTCGCGCTTGCCATAGACTTCGCCACGGCAGATCCAGACTTTCACACCAACCACACCTACTTTCGTGTGGGCTTCCACCAGAGCGTAGTCAATGTCGGCACGCAGAGTATGGAGAGGAGTGCGGCCTTCTTTGAACATTTCGCTGCGGGCGATTTCAGCGCCGTTGAGACGTCCGCTCACCTGCACCTTTATGCCTTCGGCTCCGGCGCGCATGGTGGATGCTACAGCCATTTTCACCGCACGACGGTAAGCAACCTTGCCTTCGATCTGACGGGCAATGGTCTGAGCGACGATCTCTGCGTCGAGTTCGGGACGCTTGATCTCGAAGATGTTGATCTGGATGTCGCGGTCGGTGATTTTCTTGAGTTCTTCTTTGAGTTTATCAACCTCAGAGCCACCTTTGCCGATGATCAGGCCGGGACGGCTTGTGCAAACGGTGATGGTGGTGAGTTTCAGTGTACGCTCAATGACGATGCGAGAAACGCTCGACTTGGCAAGACGCACGCTGAGGTATTTGCGGAGTTTGTAGTCCTCGAGCAAGTTGTTGCCATACTTGTGGCCGAAATTCCAGTTAGAATCCCAACCGCGGATGACACCCAGGCGATTGCTGATTGGATTAACTTTTTGTCCCATACTTTGTTGGTGAATCTTGTGATATGGTTAAGCGTTCTTGTTATCGATGGTGTCAACCACGACAGTGACGTGATTGGCGCGTTTGCGTATGCGGTAGCCACGTCCCTTGGGGGCGGTGCGCAGGCGCTTGAGCATGGGAGCGGGCGAGACGAAAATGGTGCTGATGTAGAGTTCACCTGCATCAGCCTTGCGTTCGTTCTTTGCTTCCCAGTTAGCCACAGCGGAGCGCACGAGTTTTTCCAGACGTGCGGCTGCTTCCTTGTTGGAGAATTTGAGGACGCCGAGGGCGCGATTGACTTCCATGCCGCGCACCATGTCAACGACAAGGCGCATCTTGCGGGGGGAGGAGGGCACATCGAGCAGCTTGGCGAAAGCCACCTGTTTGTTGGCTTCTTTCCTCTGGTCGGCGGAGTTTCTTTTTCTTACACCCATTGTATTATTTTTGTTCTTCTATTAATTCAAAATTAATTTTGCGGGCCCTGTCTTTACTTTTTGCGGTTGCCGGCATGACCACGGAAGGTGCGAGTGGGGGCGAATTCGCCGAGCTTGTGACCTACCATGTTTTCGGTGACGTAGACCGGAATGAACTTGTTGCCGTTATGCACTGCGAATGTGTGGCCAACGAATTCGGGAGCAATCATAGATGCGCGGCTCCAGGTCTTGATGACTGATTTTTTGCCGCTGGCTTCCATTGCGTTGACTTTCTTTTCGAGCTTAACGCTGATAAAGGGGCCTTTTTTTAATGAACGACTCATGTTTAGATACTGTCAGTTTGGTTCACGTTACTTCTTTCTTCTTTCAATAATGTACTTCGACGAGTGCTTCTTAGGTGCACGGGTCTTGAGGCCCTTCGAGTACAAGCCCTTGCGTGAACGGGGATGACCACCGGAAGCGCGGCCTTCACCACCACCCATCGGGTGGTCCACAGGGTTCATGACTACGCCGCGGTTGCGGGGACGGCGGCCGAGCCAGCGTGAGCGGCCGGCTTTACCGGAGCGCTCGAGGGAGTGCTCGCTGTTGCCCACAACGCCTACTGTAGCTTTGCAGGTTGCAAGGATTTTGCGGGTTTCACCCGAGGGCAGTTTTACGATAGCGTAGTTGCCTTCGCGTGACACCAGCTGTGCGAACGTGCCGGCTGAGCGGGCCATAAAGGCTCCCTGGCCGGGACGCAGCTCGATGGCGTGGATCACGGTACCAACCGGGATTTTGTTCAGCGGAAGACAGTTGCCCACTTCGGGGGCTGCGTCGGGTCCGCTCACCACAGTTGCGCCAACTTCGAGTCCGTTGGGTGCGATAATGTAAGTTTTTGTTCCGTCTACATAGTAAAGCAGAGCGATGCGGGCAGAGCGGTTGGGGTCATACTCGATCGATTTTACTACGGCAGGAACTCCGTCTTTGTTTCTCTTAAAGTCAATGATACGGTAAGCCCTTTTGTGACCACCACCAAGGTAGCGAGTGGTGAGATGACCTTCGGCATTGCGGCCGCCGGTGGATTTTTTACCGACTGTAAGAGATTTTTCCGGCGTTGTAGCAGTGATTGTACCTTTGAATACGCCGATAACTTTGTGTCGTTGCCCGGGAGTTGTGGGCTTGAATTTTCTTACTGCCATTATTTAACTGTTAGATATTGCTGTAGAAGTCAATTACCTGACCGTCGGCCACGCTAACGATAGCTTTTTTCCAGAGGGAAGTGGTGCCTTTGATAAGGCCGCCCTTGGTGTAGCGCTGTTTGCGCTTGCGACGCACGATCATGGTGTTCACTTTTGTTACCTTCACGCCATAAAGCTCCTCAACCATAGACTTGATCTGAGTCTTGTTGGTCTCGGGCGAAACGCGGAAGGTGTAGCGGTTGAGTGCCTCGGTGAGCTTGGTAGCCTTCTCGGTCACAATTGGTTTGATGCTGATTTCCATTGTTCGTTCTGGAGCTTGATCGGTTAAAGATTATTCACAACTTCAACGCTGGCTTCAGAAAGAATCAGCGCGTTGTTGTTGAGGATAGAATACGTGTTAAGGTCGGCAGCCGCCATGAAGCGGGCACCGGGCACATTACGGAGTGACAAAGATACGTTTTTATCCACAGACGGGAAAACCAAAAGAACTTTCTTATTGTCGAGTTTCAGATTTTTAACAACATTTAAGAAGTCTTTAGTTTTGGGGGCTGCGAAAGTGAAGTCTTCCACCACCACGATCTGCTGATCAGCGAGTTTGGAAGTGAGCGCGCTCTTGCGTGCGAGCTGTTTCACTTTTTTGTTGAGTTTGAAACGGTAGTCACGGGGACGGGGACCGAACACACGGCCGCCACCTACGAGTACGGGCGAATTGATGTCGCCGATACGAGAGCCGCCGCCGCCTTTCTGCTTGTGGAGCTTACGGGTTGAGCCGGAGATCTCGCTACGTTCCTTTGACTTGTGAGTGCCTTGACGCTGGTTTGCAAGAAATTGCTTTACATCGAGCCATACAGCGTGCTCGTTGACGTCAATGCCGAAGACTTCGTCGCTCAGAGTCACCTTACGACCGGTGTCTTCACCCTTGATGTTGTATACTGCGAGTTCCATTGCTTACTTTTCGATAATTACGATTGAACCTTTACTTCCGGGAATCGAACCCTTGATCATGAGAACGTTGTGTTCGGGGATAACCTTCAGTACCTGGAGGTTTTGCACGGTAACGCGCTCGTTGCCCATCTGGCCGGCCATACGCATGCCCTTGAACACTTTTGCGGGATAGGAGCAGGCGCCCACGGAACCGGGGGCACGCAGACGGTTGTGCTGGCCGTGAGTGCTCTGACCCACACCGCCGAAGCCGTGACGCTTCACTACGCCCTGGTAGCCTTTACCTTTGGAGGTGCCGACGATGTCGACATAGCCACCTTCTTCGAAGATCTCCACAGTGATGGTTTCGCCGAGCTGGTGCTCGCCTTCGAAACCTTTGAACTCGGCCAAGTGGCGCTGGGGTGTCACACCGGCTTTCTTGAAGTGACCGGCCATAGGCTTGGTGGTGTGCTTGTCCTTCTTGTCCTCGAATCCGAGCTGAAGGGCGGCATAACCGTCGGTCTCTACAGTTTTAACCTGGGTAACTACACAAGGGCCTACTTCGATAACAGTGCACGGCACGTTCTTGCCGTCGGCACTGAAAACGGATGTCATTCCGATTTTCTTTCCAATTAATCCTGGCATTTCTTTGGTAGTTTATAGTTGTTGATATGAATTTGGTCTTTTATATTTTGAGGTGTTCACAGCGACAGGGATCACACTTTGATTTCCACGTCAACGCCGCTGGGAAGTTCAAGTTTCATCAGCGCGTCAACAGTCTTGTTGGTGGCGTTGTAGATATCGATGAGACGCTTGAACGAAGAGAGCTGGAACTGCTCACGGCTCTTTTTGTTGACGAAGGTGGAGCGGTTCACTGTGAAGATGCGCTTGTGGGTGGGCAGGGGTATGGGACCGCTGATGATCGCACCTGTAGCCTTCACGGTCTTGACGATTTTCTCGGCCGACTTGTCCACCAAGTTGTGATCGTAAGATTTCAGTTTAATTCTGATTTTCTGGCTCATATTTTGCTATGCTTTTTTCTTATTGTTCATTACTTAAGGAGATCAACGCGGCCCTGGCATTCGGTAAGCACGTTTTTAGCGATGGAGTTGCTTACTTCTGCATAGTGGCTGAATGTCATTGTGGATGTGGCACGTCCGGAAGTGATGGTGCGGAGAGCGGTCACATAACCGAACATTTCTGCCAGAGGAGCCTTTGCCTTAACAACGCGGGCACCGCTGCGGGAAGTTTCCATGCCTTCTACCTGACCGCGACGCTTGTTCAAGTCGCTGATCACGTCACCCATGCTTTCTTCCGGAGTCACAACCTCAATCTTCATGATAGGTTCAAGCAGAGTGGGACCGGCCTTTTCAGAAGCCTTCTTGAAGGCCTGGATAGCACAGAGTTCAAATGAGAGCTGGTCGGAGTCAACGGGGTGGAACGAGCCGTCGATCACAGTAACCTTCAGGTGCTCCACAGGGAAGCCGGCAAGAACGCCGTTCTTCATAGCGGTCTGGAAGCCTTTCTGGATCGAGGGTATGAATTCCTTGGGAATGTTACCGCCCTTGACTTCGTCAACGAACTGGAGGTTGCCTTCAAAGCTTTCGTCAACGGGCTCCACGCGCACGATGATATCTGCAAATTTACCACGGCCACCAGTCTGTTTCTTGAAGACTTCGCGAAGTTCGACGGGCTGTGTGATGGCTTCTTTGTAAGTAACCTGAGGACGACCCTGGTTGCACTCTACCTTGAATTCGCGGCGCAGACGGTCGATAATGATGTCGAGATGAAGCTCACCCATGCCAGAGATAACGGTCTGACCGGTCTCTTCGTTGGTCTGCACACGGAATGTAGGATCTTCTTCTGCCAACTTCTGCAGGCCCACACCGAGTTTGTCAAGGTCTTTCTGAGTCTTGGGTTCTACGGCGATACCGATAACGGGATCGGGGAAGTCCATAGCCTCGAGCACGATGGGAGCGTCTTCGGAGCACAGTGTGTCACCGGTACGGATATCCTTGAAGCCTACGCCTGCGCCTATATCGCCGCAGCCGATCATTTCCTTTGCGTTCTGCTTGTTGGAGTGCATCTGGAACAGACGGCTCACGCGCTCTTTCTTACCGGAACGTGAATTGAGCACATAGCTGCCGGCAACGACATCGCCGGAATACACGCGGAAGAAGCACAGACGGCCAACATAAGGGTCAGTAGCGATCTTGAACGCAAGAGCACACATGGGAGCGCTGCTTGAGGGTTCGCGGGTAAGCACTTCCTCAGGATCGTCAACAGCATGACCTTCAACAGCACCTGCATCGGTAGGGCTGGGAAGGTAAGCGCATACGGCGTCGAGCAGACACTGCACTCCTTTGTTTTTGAAAGAAGAACCGCAGATCATGGGCACGACTTCCATCGACAGAGTGGCCTTGCGCAAAGCGCGACGGACCTCATCCTCAGTGATAGTGGATGGATCGTCGAAATATTTCTCCATGAGAGCATCATCGAATTCAGCGATCTTCTCCAGCATTTTGTCACGCCATTCCTCGGCTTCTGCCTGAAGGTTTGCGGGAATCTCTTCCACTGAATAGTCAGCGCCCATGGTCTCGTCATGCCAGAAGATAGCTTTCATAGTGATGAGGTCAACCACGCCCTTGAATGTCTCTTCAGCACCAATGGGCACCTGGATAGGACAGGGATTGGCACCGAGCACTTCACGGAGCTGACGCACCACTTCAAAGAAGTTAGCGCCCGAGCGATCCATCTTGTTCACATAACCGATACGGGGCACGTTATATTTATCAGCCTGACGCCACACGGTCTCCGACTGTGGTTCAACGCCACCGACAGCGCAGAATGTAGCAACGGCACCGTCAAGTACACGCAGAGAACGTTCAACTTCCACAGTGAAGTCAACGTGTCCGGGGGTGTCAATAAGGTTGATTTTGTATTTTTTGTCTGTGTACTTCCAGTATGTGGTAGTAGCGGCGGAGGTAATTGTAATACCGCGCTCCTGCTCCTGCTCCATCCAGTCCATGGTAGCGGCGCCATCATGCACCTCACCGATCTTATGAGTCAAACCGGTATAGAAAAGGATACGTTCGGAAGTCGTTGTCTTACCGGCGTCAATATGGGCCATGATGCCGATATTGCGGGTCAACTCGAGTTTTTCGTTTGCCATTTTCGTTTTAGTTGTTCAGTTGATTAAAAACGGAAGTGAGCGAACGCGCGGTTGGCCTCGGCCATCTTATGCATATCTTCTTTGCGCTTGAACGCACCGCCCTGTTCATTGAAAGCGTCAACAATTTCAGCAGCAAGCTTGTCGGCCATAGTCTTGCCGCCGCGCTTACGGGCGTAGATAATAAGGTTTTTCATTGAGATTGACTCCTTGCGGTCCGGACGGATCTCTGTGGGGACCTGGAAAGTGGCACCACCTACACGGCGGGACTTCACCTCCACCAGAGGAGTCACATTTTCGAGAGCCTGCTTCCAGATTTCGAGGGAGCTTTTCTCTTCATTGGGCAGTTTGGACTTGACGGTTTCAAGAGCCGAATAGAATATGGTGAACGCCGTGTTCTTCTTGCCATCATACATCAGATGGTTAACAAATTTGGTGACTTTCACGTCATTGAACACGGGATCGGGAAGAACTACCCGTTTCTTAGGCTTTGCCTTTCTCATTTCTTGTTCAGAATTATGTCTTCAGTTTTCGGGGTGGCTGCTTATCTTTCTGTAATCTTCAACGATACCCTCCGGCATCATTTACTCAACCTGCGATATTTATTTAGCCGACCAAACGAAACGAACGACTGGTTACTGTTTGTTGTTTTGTTCGATTGTTTGTCTTTTCAGTACGCTGGGGCTTACTTCTTACCCTTTGCAGCAGGAGCTGCACCCGGCTTCGGACGCTTGGCACCGTATTTCGAGCGACGCTGTGTGCGATCCTTAACACCCTGTGTGTCCAGAGTACCGCGCACGATATGGTAGCGAACACCGGGAAGGTCCTTCACACGACCGCCGCGCACCAGCACGATGGAGTGCTCCTGAAGATTGTGACCTTCGCCCGGAATGTAGCTGTTGACTTCCTTACCGTTGGTCAGGCGCACACGAGCCACCTTACGCATTGCCGAGTTAGGTTTTTTAGGAGTGGTGGTGTAGACTCGCACACACACGCCGCGACGCTGAGGGCAGCTGTCCAGAGCGGGCGACTTGCTTTTGTCGGTCAGAGCCACGCGGCCTTTACGTACTAATTGCTGAATAGTAGGCATCTTAGTTTGTCTTAGGTTTTGTTGGTTATTGTTGGTTTATATCTATAGTTTATATCTGCTTCCACACACTATACACGCTACGCATCGCTCTATCCTTTAAGAAGTTAAGCGAACGCAACGCGACAACATGCTTCGAAAAGCACTGCAAAGATACGATTTATTTTGCTAATTGCCAAACTTTTCCGTGGCCATGAGCGTTTTTTTATTCACCATCATCATCGGGATGCATCATCGGAAGATGCCATCCGAATCTCAGCGCCAGCACGCGCACCGTCAGGGTCACCACGGCGCACGCAACGCCACAAGCCACCGCATTGCCGCCAAAGGCCATGACCACACCGTAGGCAACACCGCCAAGCAGACACGCCATGGCATAAATATCCTTGCGGAAAATCAATGGTTCCTCGTTGATCAGAATATCCCTCAGCACACCGCCGAAAGCCCCGGTTATCAGCCCCATGGCAATAGCGACCCACATGGGCAGCCCGATAGCCAGCGTCTTTTCCACGCCTATGACCGTAAACATGGCCAGACCTACGGCATCAAACACGAGCAACATATTCAGACGCCTTACCAACTGCTTCTGAAACGCGATCACAACAGACATGGATATGCCCGTGACAGCAAAATAATCCCACGATCGGGTCCAGAAAACGGGAATATCAAGCAAAACATCGCGCAACGTTCCGCCACCAAGAGCAGTGACAAGACCCACAATATAAGCGCCGAACCAGTCAAACCTCTTCATCGAGGCCAGCCTGATCCCGGATATGGCGGCAGCGAAAGCCCCCACCATCTCCACGATATAAAGAAACATTGCTTATGCGGTCTTAACCGTTACCGACAGGCGATCTTCTCCACACGTCCGACATGCCTGCCACCTTCAAATCCTGCTGCCAGAAACAGGTCAACAAGCTCAAGCGCCATTTTTTCGTCAATAAAACGAGCCGGAAGCACCAGACAATTGGCATCATTGTGCTGACGTGCAAGCTCCGCAAGCTCAGGCAGCCAGCAAATAGCCGCACGCACACCCTGATGTTTGTTGAGAGTCATGGCAATGCCGTTGCCCGACCCGCACATAGCTATGGCAGGATAAATCTCTCCTTTTTCAAGCGCTTCGGCACACGGATGCGCGAAATCGGGATAATCGCAACTGCCTGTACTGTACGTGCCAAAATCTTTCACTTCAATCCCCTTGGTCCGGAGATGTGCCATAACCGCGCTTTTAAGCTCAAAGCCGGCATGATCGCTGCATATGCCTATCATCTTATAATCAATAAAAACAGTGATAAATCTGCTACTATCTCTACAATGCCGCAAGACCGGCTATCACCGCTTCCGGATCCTCTGCGCCAAACACATAGCTTCCGGCTACAAGTATATCGGCTCCGGCTTCAACCAGACGGCGTCCTGTCTCCAGATTCACACCTCCGTCTATCTCTATCTCGGCATGCGATCCTGAATCGGCAATAAGTTTCTTGAGTTTTCTTGTTTTCTCGACCGTACGTTCGATAAACTTCTGTCCTCCGAAACCGGGATTTACCGACATCAGCAACACCATATCCAAATCGGCAACAATCTCCTCAAGACACCCTACCGGAGTGGCCGGATTGAGCGTGACAGCCGCCTTCATTCCGGCAGCCCGGATGGCCTGGACCGTACGGTGAAGATGAGTACAGGCTTCAGCATGTACATTCATTATGGCCGCACCGGTGTCGCGCACACGGCTCACCCAACGGTCCGGCTCGACAATCATCAGATGCACGTCAAGCGGCTTGACACTTACACGCGACACAGCTTCAATGACCGGGAATCCGAATGATATATTGGGCACAAACCGGCCATCCATCACATCAAGATGCAACAACGCCGCCTCACTGCGGTTCACCATTTCCACATCCTGATTAAGGCGGCCGAAATCAGCCGAAAGAAGCGAAGGACTTACTTTAGTCATTACAATTGGGGGGTAGCTTTGGGCTTGAACAAGTTCCACACTATGAAAAACACGCACACAACACCTATGGCATAGCCCACCATCGATATATAGTCATTGTAGTATTCTATCTTCTCAAACAACCGGTCCTTACTTACGAACTGAGCAAGAAACCACCCGAGCCAGCACAGGATCACATTCCAGATAGCGGCTCCGGCTGTTGTGAATATCACGAATTTTCCGAGATTCATGCGGGCCAGACCGGCAGGCAGGCTTATCAGCTGACGTATCACAGGGATAAGACGGCCGATAAACGTCGACACGGCGCCATGTTTGTCAAAATACTTTTCAGCGCGCTCAACTTTCTCCGGATTTATCATACAGATAGACCCGAGACGGCTATCAGCAAACTTATAAATGATAGGACGACCGATCCATATTGCAAGACCGTAATTGATCAGAGACCCCGCCAACGCCCCAAGAGTCGCGGCGCTCCCCACTCCCCATACGCTCATGGTGCCCTCCGTAGCCGCAATATAAGCAGCCGGCGGCACAACAATCTCGCTCGGAAAGGGGATAAACGAACTCTCGATGGTCATAAAAAGGAACACATAGAAATAGCTCATGTGTTCCCAGACTATCTGAAACAGATATGACGCGTCAAAAATCGATAATTCTATCATAGTATATAAACTGATTTTTACTCCGCAAAGTTACGTGTTTTTTATAAATTCTCAACACTCGCTCCATTTTTTCTTTGTAACTTTGCCACAAATATGTTCAAACCATTTTCTTTAAATATAAGCGGAAAGCTTGCGGTGTTCGACAGGCCTGCGGTCATGGCCATAGTCAACGCCACCCCTGATTCATTTTATGCAGGCTCACGTGCGGCATGCACGGCCGAAGTATGCCGGCGCACCGAGCGGATGATAAGCGACGGAGCCGACATAATCGATGCCGGCGCATGTTCCACCCGGCCCGGTTCCGACAGTGTCAGCGCCACAGAGGAGACCGACCGGCTCGCCATGGCATTGCGGGCCATACGAAGCGTGAATCCGGACATACCGGTGTCAGTCGACACCTTCCGGGCTGATGTGGCCCGCCGCTGCATCGAAGAGTTCGGAGCCAATATCATCAACGATATATCAGGCGGCACACTCGACCCCATGATGTATGAGACCGTCGCATCCCTTAAGGTGCCGTATGTGATGATGCACACCAGAGGAACCCCCGAGACGATGCAGTCGCTTTCAGATTATTCCGCAGAGGGCGGTGTGATGGCTGCACTTCTTCGTTTCTTCGCCGAAAAGATCAGCCTTCTGACCGATATGGGAGTCAACGACATCATTATTGACCCCGGGTTCGGATTTGCCAAGACCCTTGAACAGAACTGGGAGATAATGCGAGAACTGGAATCGTTCACCGTGTTTCACCGTCCAGTGCTCGCCGGCATATCACGCAAATCCATGCTCACAAAACTTCTCGGCATCACCGCCGAGGAAGCATTGCCAGCCACAGCCATGGCCGGCATGCTTGCGCTCCAGGGTGGAGCATCAATCCTGCGGGTCCACGATCCGGCTCCCGCCAGACAGGCTATAACCATATTGTCGGCAATGCAGCCGGATCTGACCGACCGTTAATCAACAATCCAAATCATATCAGTGGCAAACATAATAAACATAGAGACCTCTACCGACTGCTGTTCGGTGGCACTGACAGGCGATATGGCCGTATTGGCCGATTTCCGCGACCTTCACGGACGGAATCACGCAGAGTTAATCGGCGGCTACGTCAAGCAGTGCCTTGACGCCGCACGCGAACAAGAACGCAAAATCGACGCCGTAGCCGTGTCGATAGGACCCGGCAGCTACACCGGGCTCCGCATCGGGCTCTCCGAAGCCAAAGGACTGGCATACGCTCTTGGCGTACCTCTGATCGGCGTGCCCACGCTCCATATCATGGCCACCAATGTCATGTTTAATCATTTCAACATAGACCTGTCGACCAGATTCGCGCCCATGATCGACGCACGCCGCATGGAAGTCTATACCTGCGTGCTTGACATGTGGCTACGCGAACTGATGCCTGCCGCGCCCATGATCCTTACTCCGGATTCCTACGGGGAGCTGCTGGAGCAGGGACCCCTGCTGTTCATGGGCAATGCCATCGAAAAAGCCCGTACGGTCATCTCCCACCCCAACGCCATCTGGGTGGAAGACATCAATCCTCTGGCCGCCGATATGCTTGCATTGAGCGAGAAAGCTTTCCGTGACGGAAATTTCATAGATGTGGCATATTCGACACCATTATATCTCAAAGACTTTCAAGCAACCACTCCTAAAAACAATATATTATGAACAAATTTTTACATTGCTTACTTGCTATCGCCGCCCTCTCTCCCGGCGCCGGACTGTCAGCCGCAAGCGCCGGACAACTCTCCGTACACGACATCAGCCACATCGTGCCTTCGGCTGAAACCGAGACATCCGGCGCACAAGCCACCACTCAGACGATGACCGTGGGATATTGTCTGGAACCAAGCATATCAATGGGCACAGGAAAAGGCACCCGCATAGGAGGAGCATTGCAGTTGAACGCTGCCACCGTGGCCATGTTTGCTGGCAACAAAATAACAGCGGTTCTCGTGGCCAACGGCTCCACAAAAAGCACAACGACAACATCTGCCCCGATAGAGGTGTTCTGCACTAAAACATTAGACGGAACGCCCATCGCCAAAGCCACCGGCCAGATGGACTACACAAACACAAAAAAATACAACACGTATGAATTTGCTTCGCCCATCACTATCGAAGAAGGCCAACCGCTCTACATCGGATTCATCGCCGAGCAGCAAGAGGCCGATGAATATCCGCTGACTGCCGACGGATATCCCGGACATGATGCCATCAACGAACCCGGCGGCTTCTATGGACTGACAGATGATTACGGGGATTTCGGATGGTCTGTCGGACCGGCAAGCCAATACGGATACCCGTGCGTAAAGGTGATTATCGAAGGTGAATCAATGCCTACCGACATGTGCCGACTCTCTGCCATCGGCGTCCCCTACTCCACCGATCCCGAACAGCCATTTACTGCCGAGATAGAAATCACCAACACCGCAACAAACGAAATAACGTCCGTAGGCATCAGCTACCGTATAGCAGATGGCGAGCCGCAGACGGCCACAGCCGACCTCGCGCAACCCATCGGTTACGGCGTGAGCGCAGTGGTGTCATTTCCGGTCACATATCCCGCGGAAGGCAACAACGTGAAATTCGAAGCGACAGTATCTACAGTCAACGGCCGTCCAAACGGAGCGCCCGAGACCATGACCTCCGCATCGACAACGTTCCTGTCTCTGAGCCCTGAAAACGGATTCCAGCGCAACATGGTAGTCGAAGAAGCCACCGGCACATGGTGCGGTTGGTGTCCCCGCGGCATAGTCGGCATGGAAAAGATGAAAGAACTCCATAGCGACGGCACGTTCATACCCATCGCTGTCCATGGCAACTACAGCGCCACTCAGCGCGACCCGATGACATCGTCATCCTACACATCGCTCATCAATAACGTTGGCGGCGGATTTCCCGCATCGCTCATCAACCGCAACAAAGGATACTACGGCATTATCGATCCAGACTTCGACAACTTCAAGGCCGCATACGCCGACATCGTAAACCGACCGGCTGTGGCCAAAGTCGAAATCGACTCGATCGAACGCAAATCCCGCACCACCGACATATATGCCAAGGTGACATTCGGCATCAGCGAACCCAACGCAACCTACCGCCTTGCCTACGTAATCACCGAGGATGAAGTCGGACCTTACAACCAGTCCAACTACTACAGCTACCTTTCGCAAAACATGCCTTTGGAAGGATGGCAGGACAAAGAACCGTACGTATCAACCATGTATAATGACGTGGCACGTGCTATCAGTTCATACAACGGCACGGCCAACTCCATCCCAGCGTCAGTGACCGCCGGCGAACCTGTCACCCACCGTGGCTCGGTGTCAAGCACTGCTGTCAAAAACTATAAAAACGCCCATTACATAGCCCTGCTGATCAACACCACCACAGGCTACATTGAAAACGCCGTCCTCTACACACCCTCAGATCCGTCATCCATCACAGATATAGAAGCCGACGCCGATCCAGATGCCCCTGTACGCTACTACAATCTCCAGGGTGTCGAAGTGGCAGACCCTGTCTACGGCCATATATATATACGCAGACAAGGATCATCAGCCACCAAAATACGTTTCTGACCGGCACGTGACCGACAGATAAGACAGCATAGCGCGGCAAGCCCTGCAATTAAGGTCTGGCCGCGCTATATTTACATTTGTAAGGACGGGAATTATTTCATAACTTTGGGGGTATGCAACCGTTCGTACACCTACACGTCCACACCCAGTTTTCCGTGCTTGACGGTCAGGCTTCGGTCACCGCGCTGGTAGACAAAGCCATAGCCGACGGCATGCCGGGACTTGCCATTACCGACCATGGCAACATGTTCGGCATAAAAGAATTCTTCAACTACGTCAACAAAATCAACTCCAAGCGCAAGGACAAAGGCGAAGAACCGTTCAAACCGATTTTCGGATGCGAGATGTATGTGGCCAACGAATCTCTGCTGACCCACACTGACAAAAAAGACACCGGACGCCATCTGGTCGTGCTGGCCAAAAACGAGACCGGCTACCACAACCTCATCAAACTGGTGAGCCGCTCATGGACCGAAGGCTTCTATTCACATCCACGTACGGACAAGGCCGACCTCGCCGCCCACTCCGAAGGGCTGATCGTCTGCTCGGCATGTCTCGGCGGCGAAGTGCCCCGGCTCATTCAGGCCGGACAGACCGACGAAGCTGAGAAAGCTATATTATGGTTCAAAAACACGTTCGGCGACGACTACTACATCGAACTGCAGCGCCACAAAGCCACAGTGCCGCGTGCAAATCACGAGGTCTATCCCATTCAGCAGCACGTCAACGAGGAGCTTGTCAAGCTGGCGCGCAAGCACGACATAAAAATCGTGGCCACCAACGATGTGCACTTCGTCAACGAGGAAGACGCCGAAGCCCACGACCGCCTTATATGTGTGGCCACCGGCAAGGACCTCAACGACCCCAAACGCATGCTGTACTCCAAACAGGAGTGGATGAAATCGACCGAAGAGATGAACACCCTCTTCGCCGACATACCCGAAGCGCTGGCCAACACTGTGGAGATCCTTGACAAAGTCGAGACATATACCATCGACCACAAACCGATCCTGCCCAACTTCCCGCTGCCCGACGGCTTTACCGACAACGACGACTACCTGCGCCACCTCACATATCAGGGAGCACACAGGCGCTGGGGCGAAAACCTGACCGAAGAGCAGATCGAACGCATCGACTTCGAGCTGCAGACCATCAAGAACATGGGATTTCCGGGCTACTTCCTGATCGTGCAGGACTTCATAGCCGCCGGACGCCGTCTGGGCGTGTCGGTCGGCCCCGGCCGAGGATCGGCCGCAGGATCAGCCGTGGCCTACTGTCTTGACATCACACAGATCGACCCGATCAAATATGACCTGCTGTTCGAACGTTTTCTGAACCCCGACCGTATATCACTGCCTGATATAGACATTGACTTCGATGATGACGGACGAGCCGACGTGCTGCGTTACGTGACCGAGAAATACGGAGAGGAAAAGGTGGCCCGCATCATCACTTACGGCACCATGGCTGCCAAAAGCGCTATAAAAGATGTGGCGCGCGTGGAGCAGCTGCCCTTGCCTGAAAGCAACCGTCTGGCCAACCTTGTGCCCAAACGCATGCCGGAAGTCAACGGCAAGGAACTGAAACCGACACTGAAAAACTGCTACGAGCATGTACCCGAATTCCGTCCGGAACTGAGCAGCGACAATCCTGTGGTGCGCAACACACTGAAATATGCCCTGCAGCTCGAAGGCAACGTGCGCAACACCGGCGTACATGCCTGCGGAGTGATCATATGCCGCGATGCAGTGACCGACTGGGTGCCGCTGAGCACCGCCTACGACAAAGACGGCACCAAAATGCTCGTCACCCAGTATGAAGGCTCCGTGATCGAAGACACCGGGCTGATCAAGATGGACTTCCTCGGCCTGAAGACTCTGTCGATAATAAAAGAAGCCTTGGCCAACATCAAGCTCACACGCGGATTCGACCTCGACATAGACACGGTGTCCATCGAAGACCCCAAGACATACCAGCTCTACAGCGAAGGCCGCACCACCGGCACATTCCAGTTCGAGTCAGCCGGCATGCAGAAATATCTGCGCGAGCTCCAGCCGTCGACATTCGAGGACCTAATAGCCATGAACGCACTGTATCGTCCGGGACCTATGGACTATATCCCCGACTTCATCAACCGAAAACACGGCAAAAGCCCGATCGTATATGATATACCGGTGATGGAGCAGTATCTGAAAGACACATACGGTGTCACGGTCTATCAGGAGCAGGTCATGCTTCTGAGCCGTCTGCTCGCCAACTTCACCCGCGGCGAGAGCGATACGCTGCGCAAGGCCATGGGCAAGAAGCTCATCGACAAGATGAACCACCTGAAAGGTAAATTCATGGAGGGCGGACAGGCCAACGGCCACAAGGCCAGCGTGCTTGAAAAAATATGGGCCGACTGGGAAAAATTCGCATCATACGCATTCAACAAGTCGCATGCCACATGCTACAGTTGGGTAGCCTTCCAGACAGCATATCTCAAAGCCAATTATCCGGCCGAATACATGGCGGCGGTGCTGTCGCGCAACATCAACGACATCACCAAGCTCACCAATTTCATGGACGAATGCAAGGCCATGAAAATATCCGTAAAAGGCCCCGACGTCAATGAATCCATCGGACGGTTCGGTGTGAACCAGGCGGGCGACATCCGTTTCGGTCTCGCCGCCATAAAAGGCATCGGCGTCAATGTGGTCGAAGGCATCATCAAAGAACGCAACGAAGGCGGACCATTCACTTCCATACACGATTTCATCGAACGCGTGGATATGGGCTGCGGCATCAACCGGCGCACGATCGAATCGCTTGCTCTGGCCGGCGCGTTCGACTGCTTCACCGATATAAAACGCGAGGACTTTTTCGAGACAAACAACCGCGATGAATCGTTTTCCGAACAGTTAGTGCGGTACGGACAGCTCTTCCAGCGCGACAAACAACAGCAGGCGGCATCGTTGTTCGACGACGTAGCCGACCAGTCGCTCACCACGGCCGGACGGCCGCCGGTCAAACCGGCCGTTCCATGGCCCGACGCCGAACGCCTGGCCAAGGAGCGCGAGCTCGTGGGCATGTATCTGTCGGCCCACCCTCTCGACCCATACTATATGGATCTGACCTACGGCACCACATCCATCAAGGATTTCACATCGGAAGAAGCCGAACCTGTCGAAAACAAAGAAATAAAACTCGGCGGCATGGTGACCGATTTCCAGACGCGCACCAGCAAAAACGGCGACCCGTTCGGCATACTCCGTCTCGAAGACCTGACCGGAAGCACAGAGTTGCGCCTGTTCGGCCGCCAGTTCTCGGAGTTCAACGGCTACGGAGTGCCGGGAAGCCAGATACTGGTGGTTGGCAAATTCCAGCGCCGTTTCGCCAACGGAGACCTGCGTTTCAACATATCGCGCATAGGACTGCTATCCGAAGAGCGCGGATCAGTGATACGCGGCATTGTGATCAACGTCGACGCCGAACGCGTCAACGAGACCCTGTGTGCCCTCATGCGAGATCACTCCGTGAGCACCGACAAGGATCTCGGAGAACTGCGTCTGCGCATCTACGACTCAAAGATGAACAGGGCGGTCACCCTGAATTCAGGCCTGCGCATTCCGGTCAACCGCGCACTTATCAACATGCTCAACGATCTTGACATAGAATTCACCATATTAAAACGCTAAACCACTCAAAAACATCAAAACAATGGCATTTACATTTACCGACGAAAACGTCAATGAAATCATCGAGTCCGGCAAACCCGTAATGATCGACTTCTGGGCCACATGGTGCGGACCGTGCGTGGGCATGAGCCCTGCTGTAGACACCGTAGCAGAAGAATATGAAGGCCGCGCCGTAGTAGGAAAGTACAACATCGACGAACAGACCGACCTGGCCATGAAATACCGTATTATGTCCATACCCACAATCCTCTTCTTCAAAGACGGCAAAAAGACCGAGCTCCGTCTCGTGGGAGCACAGTCTGTGGAAACCCTCCGCGCCAAACTCGACGAACTTCTGGCTCTCTAAAAAGCGCAGTATCCCGTAACGCACAACAACATGACCCCTGTATAAGCGCATCTGCCGCCGGTACAGGGGTCATGTCATATCTTTACGGCATGGAAACCTACATAACCTTGATCTTATATACCCGCTCAGCGACTTTCACTATATATATTCCGGAATCAAGCTTGATATATGCCGAATCGGAAGATATATCTTCTGTCAGAATCAGATTTCCGGCAATACCATACACAGAACACCGCAGCCCATCGGCGCCAGCGACAACAATGCCGCCATATGAGGGTCCGGCATGCACGTTCTGACGACCATCACTGACTGCCGTCATAGACACACACTCTCCCTCATCCTCCAGAACTATGATCTGTTCAAATGCACTTGTCTTACCGTTCGGATCAGTGGCCTCCCACACCCGGCTCACGGAATAATCGTCACCGCTTTCCGTAAAACGCACCTCCAGCGACCGTCCTCCGGCATAAGCCTTGACATCGGCCACAGGCGGCAGTTCACCATCAGAAACGGTGACATAGCGCTCGGGAACGCCGGTAAAGGAGACTGTAGACGCCACTACCTTGAAACCGCCTGTCGAAATCTGCGATGAGCCGCGGTCAGTAAACGGGACAACAGCGGTATAGTCACACGCTATAGATCCGATCACCTCTATCATTATCACCCCGGCCCTCGGCATAATACCCGTTCCGGCATAATTGACCTGACCGATGGCCACATGCGGAAGTATAACCTGACAGCTGCCCGTGTTCGGCGCGGATTCTTTGAGAATATATTTGAATGTCTCACCAAAATCATCCGATAAAGAGATACGCACACGGCTGTCATATCCGAACACATCACTGCATGAGTTCCAATTCAGTGTAAGCCGCTGCCCCATATTGTAGGAATACGTGCCCCATGACGTAGACGGCGTCACGGATGTAATCTCAAAAGGATCGCCGGACACCAGCTCCAATGTGGTCTCGTAGGCATCATAACACACCGCATGAGGATCATAAAGAAAAGACTCATCAGATTTCCCTCCGTCACTCACCGACAGCAGCATGGTGTATTCACCGGGAGTGCTGACTCTTCCGCTATAATCATTCTCCACAAGCTTGTCAGCCCCGTCTATCCACTCCAGCCGATACGAAGGCTTAAAGGCCACAACCGGATTCCCGGCAGGGGCATAGGGCCGGAATACCGCCCGGCAATCTTCGGGACCGGAAGCGACGTCGACCTGCTGAACGCTGTAGAGCAAGGCATCTCCGTCCGGATCAGATGCCGAAATCTCAAACTTCATATATGAGCCGGCAGGTATTCGATAGTGACGTTTCAGATTCAGCGTATCAATCTGCGGCGGCCTGTTTTCCGACAGAACGGCTCCCACAAGATTGTCGTATGAGGTCCATTCAAGCCCGGACCAATGTATCGTGTCAGTACGTTCAGGATAGTTCAGCACCGACATATAGCCGGAATTGCGGATAGAGCGTATCATGGCGGCACTGACCGAAGAGAAAAAAGGCAACTTGTCGCCATATCCCATGACAGACTGTCCTGCACCCGGTTCGCTGAAATAGGATGTGGTGTTATTCGCCTG
Source organism: Muribaculaceae bacterium (assembly GCA_011959405.1). Taxonomy (GTDB): domain Bacteria; phylum Bacteroidota; class Bacteroidia; order Bacteroidales; family Muribaculaceae; genus UBA3263. The sequence continues at coordinate 41,203 of BLLX01000003.1, read as the reverse complement.
CACGTGCAAAGACCCGAACATATGCCCCAATTCATGAACTATAGCCACAAATATAGGGCGCGCCACAGAGCCGCCTTTATAACGTTTCATATACGCGCCCTTTACATATCCTCGTCCATTGACATCCGATACGTCCGCAATCATAAGGCCGACATCATATGAATACTCCCCAATCAAATCATTGATAATGGATGTGGACTGATTTACGATGGTTATACTGTTGGATGTGTTAGGCGATGAAGACTCATCCATAATAAGCCGAGGGTTATCGACCAACACAAAATAAACGCCTAAATCACGGGCAAACACCTCATTCAGCGATTCTACAGTAGACTGCCACCAAACCCTGACACGCTCTTCACTTCCGCCAAAATCTCTTTGATACGAAGAATACGTCACAGGCATAGCCAGACGATAGACGTGGAGAAAATTCTCACTGCCTATTAATTTTTGCGCAATACTGCCGTTATCGGCTCTCGCCGACAATGCCGGAGCGCAATAGCCCACATCTGCAACCAGAGGTTCGGTCGCAGACATATATGAGCACGGCCACAATGCTACAGTCAGACAACAGACAAGCGATGATCTAATAATCCTAAACATAAAATGTATCATTTTTGCTCCTGTGTATTTATTATATCACAAAAATACCAATTTTTCACAACAGCATCCAAAACAATTATTGCCAAAACAAAAATCAGGCCGCAACGTCTGATACCGACAGAGCGTTACGGCCTGATTATCGCTTAAAAATCTATCTTATCAGCCTTCGATGGCAGCCTGCGCCGCAGATACGCGGGCGATGGGCACGCGGAAAGGCGAGCAGCTCACGTAGTTCATGCCGAGCTTAGCGCAGAACTTGACGGAGGAGGGTTCACCGCCGTGTTCGCCGCAGATGCCTACCTTGAGTTCGGGTTTGGTAGCGCGGCCTTTTTCAACGCCCATGCGCACGAGCTGGCCTACACCTTCCTGATCAAGGACTTCAAACGGATCGGTCTTGATAATGCCGTGTTCCTTGTAGAATTTCAAGAACTTGGGAGCATCATCGCGCGAGAATCCGAAGGTCATCTGAGTGAGGTCGTTTGTACCGAAGGAGAAGAAGTCGGCCACAGTGGCGATCTCGTTGGCGGTGAGAGCAGCACGGGGCACCTCGATCATAGTACCCACGAGATAAGGCAGAGACTTGCCCTGTTCGGCAAACACCTTGTCGGCGGTTTCGTGGATAACGGCAGCCTGGTTCTGAATCTCTTTCAGTGAGCCTACCAGCGGGATCATGATTTCGGGATGAACGTCGATGCCGCGAGCCTTCACAGCGAGAGCGGCTTCGATGATCGCACGGGTCTGCATCTCTGTGATCTCCGGATAGGTGATGCCCAGACGGCAGCCGCGGTGACCAAGCATGGGGTTGAACTCTTCGAGCGAGTCAACCTTAGCCTTGACCTCTTCAAGGGAGATGCCCATTTCTGCGGCAAGTTCCTTCTGAGTGGCGGTCTGATGAGGTACGAACTCGTGCAACGGGGGATCGAGCAGGCGGATGGTCACTCCGTAACCGTCCATAGCTTCAAAGATGCCTTCGAAGTCACCGCGCTGCATGGGCAACAGTTTGGCGAGAGCATGGCGACGGACTTCAACATCGGCGGCGAGAATCATCTCACGCACAGCCTTGATACGGTCGCCTTCGAAGAACATGTGCTCCGTGCGGCAGAGACCGATGCCCTGAGCGCCGAAATGGCGTGCCTGCTTGGCATCGCGGGGAGAGTCAGCGTTAGTGCGCACCAGAGTCTTTGTATATTTAGCGGCGAGATTCATGATCGCGCCAAAGTCGCCGTCGAGTTCGGGTTCGGTTGTGGGCACCTGACCGTCGTAAACCTCACCGGTGGAACCGTTGAGCGAAATCCAGTCGCCTTCCTTGTAAACCTTGCCGTTCATCTCCACGGTCTTTTCCTTATAGTCGATGCGGATTTCGCCGGCACCGCTGACGCAGCACTTACCCATGCCGCGGGCAACGACAGCCGCATGGCTGGTCATACCGCCGCGCATGGTGAGAATGCCCTGTGCCACGGCCATGCCGCGAAGATCCTCGGGAGAAGTCTCGATACGCACCAGAACAACTTTTTTCTTCTTTTCAGCCCACAATTCGGCTTCCTCGGCGGAGAACACCACCTGACCGGTAGCGGCGCCGGGCGAAGCAGGCAGACCCTTGGCTGCGACTTTGGCGCGCTTGAGCGCGGCCTTGTCAAATACCGGGTGCAGCAGTTCGTCGAGCTTCTGGGGCTCCATACGCATCAGCACGGTCTTCTCATCTATCTCGCCTTCACGGAGCAGATCCATGGCGATCTTCACCATAGCGGCACCGGTGCGCTTGCCGTTGCGGGTCTGGAGCATCCAGAGCTTACCGTCCTGAATGGTGAATTCCATATCCTGCATGTCCTTGTAGTGATCCTCCAGACGGTGTGCGATGGCGATCAGCTCAGCGGCACATTCAGGCATGGATTCTTCAAGTGAGGGATATTTGGATTTGCGATCGTCCTCGCTGATGTCCTGAAGAGCTGCCCAGCGGCGCGAGCCTTCAGTGGTGATCTGCTGGGGTGTGCGGATACCGGCCACCACATCCTCGCCCTGTGCGTTGATCAGGTATTCACCGTTGAACATATTCTCGCCGATGGCTGCATCGCGGCTGAAAGCCACGCCGGTGGCGGAGTTGTCGCCCATATTGCCGTATACCATGGCCTGTACGTTGACGGCGGTGCCCCACTCTTCGGGGATCTGGTTCATGCGGCGGTAGAGAATGGCGCGTTCGTTCATCCAGCTGTCAAACACAGCGCAGATGCCGCCCCAGAGCTGCTCCCATGCACTGTCGGGGAAGTCCTTGCCGGTGAAATCCTTCACGGCGCCCTTGAAGAGCTTGACAAGGAGCTGCAGATCTTCTACAGTCAGTTCGGTGTCGAGCTTAACGCCCTTGTCTTCTTTCACCTTGTCCATGATCTCCTCGAAAGGATCGATATCGGTCTTGCTCTTGGGCTTCATGCCGAGCACCACGTCACCGTACATCTGGACAAAGCGACGATAGCTGTCCCATGCGAAACGGGAATTGCCGCTCTTTTCAGCGAGCGATGCGACTGTGGCGTCGTTCATGCCAAGGTTGAGCACTGTGTCCATCATGCCGGGCATGGAAGCACGGGCACCGGAGCGCACAGATACGAGCAGGGGATTGGAAGGGTCGTTGAATTTTTTGCCGGTAAGAACCTCAACATGGGCGACTGCGGCCTCAACTTCCTTCTGGATGCGTTTCACCACTTCATCGCGGCCATACTGGGTGTACTCGGTGCATACTTCTGTCGTGATGGTGAAACCGGGGGGCACGGGCATGCCAAGCAGGTTCATCTCAGCCAAGTTTGCGCCTTTACCGCCGAGCAGGTTTCTGTCGGAGGCTTTTCCTTCGGCCTTTCCATCGCCGAACGTATAGACTCTTTTCATAAATCTTGGTTAAGTTATTGGTTAAATTATGTTTAATATATACACATGGAATTATGTCCGCGACATGCAGACATGAATCATTTGCAAATTTACGTTTTTTTCCTGTAGAAGTCAAGAAAATGGCACAAAAGTTTTTTACACCGTAACACACTTTGTGATTTGCGATAAGATATGTAAATTTGCACTTTACACCATCACCAGCAAATAGGATTCCATGCTCAGATCTGCCTTGTTTTTTCTCCTCCTCGTCTCGACATTGCCATATGCCTTGTGCGTATCTCTTCGGGCCATGACATACAACGTACACAACGCCGTGGGCGAAGACGGAGTGAGGGACTGCGGCCGCATCGGAGCCATCATACGCGACATTGCACCCGACGTGGTGGCCATACAGGAGGTCGACAGCATGACCGTGAGGAGCGGCAACCGGTACACCCTCGGCGAAATCGCCGACGCAGCCATGATGATCCCCGTCTTCGCTCCGGCAATCGACCACGACGGCGGAAAATACGTGATAGCATGCGTCCATCTGTCGCTCACACCGACCGACGCGCTGGCGTCGGCAAAGATCATCGGCCAGGAAACAGCCCGATACGACAAACCCGTGATACTTGCAGGCGACTGGAACGCTCTGCCCGGCTCTGAAACTGCGTCGGAAATACAAAAGCATTTCCATGTACTCAACGACTTGACCGTGCCAACATGGCCGTCAGACACTCCGAACGAATGTCTCGACTATATAGCTGCCGGCAAAGGTCACATGTCCTCCGGAATCAACGTGTGCGTATTGCCGCTGACCGTTGAATCAGACCACCGGCCGGTAATAGCCGACATCACCCTGACCTCAGAAAAATAATCGGCCATGAAAGGAAAATTCAAGACCACAAAACGCTACCGGCTGACTTTTGTCAACGAAAACACTTTCAACGCGGTCTGGACCATAAAGCTATCGCGTGCCAAGGTCTGGTTTCTGTCTCTGGTCACAGTAGCCGCCATTACGGCTCTTATCCTCTGGATGATACTCGCCACACCCATGTCGAACCTGCTGCCAGGATATCTACTGCCATCACAGAGGGCGCAACACATCAACAATACGCTGCGTGTCGATTCGCTGTCAAGACTCACGGAGATCAACTCCGCATACCTCAACAACATCGCGCGGATACTCGGCGATGAGGAGCCTGATTCGATTGCCGCCATTACGGAAACACAGCCATCGGTGGTCAGCGACACCCTGATCGAGACGTCGGCAGCCGAACGAAAGTTTGTGGAACAATGGTCGGCCCGAGAGCGCTACAATCTGTCTGTGCTGACGCCGCTCGCCGCCGATGCCATGTCGTTTCACTCTCCGGTCGCCGCAGCCGTGCCTTTGAACCCCGGCCTATCGGCCCACGCCAGAGTAAAGACTCTGCACCTGCGCGTGCCACGCAACGCCGCGGTGACTGCCATCTACCGCGGCACGGTCACCGACGTCCACTACGATGACACCGCCGGAGGATATGCCGTGACGGTGCAACACCCCAATAATTTCATATCATCGTACGCCGGACTTGGCACGCTATTCGTGGAGCGCGGCGAGAAACTCCAGAGCGGGGACGCCATCGGTGCGGCTCCGGCCGGAAAACTGGAGCTTGACATCTGGCACAACGGCAGCTCCGTCAACCCTCTCTCCGTAATAGCATTCTGAGCCGCGCCATCCGACATCAAAAAAAACACCAGACATTCCGCCCGACATCTTCCCTGCGCAGCCACTGACTTATCTATCCGTTTCTTTCACAGACAGCATGCCCTTTTCATATCTAACGGTATAAGCCCGGCCGATCTTCGTCGGAAAGGTCTCTTTCAGACCCTTATATGCCACCGTGCAGGTCTGCCCGCGGTTCGAGCGTATTGTCGCCGTAGTCAGCTCATGGCCGTCGTAACGTATATCGACTTCAAAATTACCTCTGGCCAGCAATCCTGTGACATGACCGGAAGTCCACTGCGACGGTAATGCCGGAAGCAGATTCAGCACTCCCGTATGACTCTGGAGGAACAGTTCGGCCACACCGGCCGTACCGCCGAAATTCCCGTCGATCTGAAACGGCGGATGAAGATCCCACAAATTGTCGGCAGTGCCGTTTTTAAGCAGATTCTGAAACAGGACATAGGCATGGTCTCCGTCGTGCAGACGAGCCCAGTGATTCAGTTTCCATCCCATTGACCATCCGGTGGCGGCATCACCGCGCTGGTGCAATGTCTCCTTGCATGCTTCGGCCAGCTCTGGAGTCTTGTCGGGGGAGACTGTAGTGCCCGGATGCAGGCCGAACAGATGGTTGGTGTGGCGGTGGGTGTCGTTATATGCATCAATATCCCTGTACCATTCCTGAAGCTGGCCGTAGCGCCCGATCTGATAGGGATACATTCTGTCGAGCTTCTCCTGCCATTCCGAACGCAGGTCGTCATCCACACCAAGGATCTCCGATGCCGCAATCGCGTCAATCAGGATTTCTCTGGTCACGGCATTGGCATAAGTAGCTCCGAGATCTATCGAGCCGTGCTCGGGAGAGAATGACGGAGCGGATGTGTAGGTGCCTTCGTGAAGATAAAGCAGATCCGCGCAGAAATTCGCACTTGACTTTATAATGTCATAGCCGATCTCGCGCAGCCATTCATCGTCGCGGGTATAGTCATAGTATTCCCATATCTGAGTTGCAAGCCACGGACCCGCCGTGGGGTTATAGTTCCACTCCATCTGAGTGGAGTTGAGAGGAGCCGTGAATCCGAAAATATTGGTGGAAACCTCCGCAGTCCATCCGCGCGCTCCGTAGTATGCCCTGGCCGTGCGCTCTCCGGGTTTTACGAGCGACCGCACATAGTCCACAAACGGAGTGAAACACTCCAGCAGATTGGTGTTGGTGGCAGGCCAATAATTCATCTGCAGGTTGATGTTGTTGTGATAGTCCACACGCCACGGGCCGTCGGTGTTGTTGTGCCACAAACCCTGAAGGTTGGCAGGCATGTTGCCCGCACGCGAGGATGCAATCAGCAGGTAGCGCCCGAAATTAAAATATATCTGCTCCAGCCCATGGTCGAGAGTGCCTCCACGATATGCTGCAAGGCGGGCGGGAGTCGGCTTGTTGTCAAACCGTTCATCTGGATTGATGGCAATATCGACCCTATCATAAAGAGAGGAATAGTCCTTGATATGATTGTCATACAGCTGCTCGTATGTCCGGACATACGCAGCTTCGACATTGGCAGCCACAGAAACATCCGGATCGACTCCTACATAGGCATTGCGGTCTGTGTAATCGGGGTTGAAATTCATCACATAATCCGTATCGCCGGACAGTATGAACTCCACATCGGTGGCATCATTCACCGTTATGGAATTGGAGCAGGTATCGACGGAAACAGTACCGGCGCCGTTGACACGCGCCACAACCTGCATGGCCCACTTCATATTGTTGTCGGAAATCCGGCCCTGAAAACGGATTCCGTCCTTCAGGCTTACTTTCGACCGGAGAGTCTGGGGAGTCACAAACCGGAACGTGAGATTCTGCGTACCTCCATCGGAAGTAAAGCGCCACACCATCACACTGTCGGGATACGACACAAAATAGCGGCGCTGATAGTCCACACCGGCAACCGAAAACTGCACCACGGCCAACGAACGGTCAAGATTGAGTATGCGTTTATAATTTGTCACAGCCGACTCGTCGATACCTGTAGACACATAAGCCTCGCCCATCACCGTATAAGTGCCGAACTCACTCTTCTCGTAGCCTATATTTCCTCTATATCCGGAACTCACCAGCGATCCGGCCGATGAATTGTCTCCTGCGGCAAGATAGTCACGTATCTGCTGAAGGGTGTCCGAAGATACATCACGATTCATGTTCCAGTACTTCTCCGCATTTCGGCCCGGACCACCTGTCCACAGAGTCTTCTCGTTGAGCACCACACGTTCGCAGCCGACCGATCCGAGCACACTGCCGCCGAACGATCCATTACCTATGGGAAGAGACTGACGCTCCCACACTTCGTCGGGATTTGTGCTTGTGGCGCTGAAATCATTGATCTTCCACGCCTGTCCGAGCGATGACGACGTAGGGGTGTCAAACCAGATGGCATTGCCCCGAGTATAGTCTATCACATCAGATGCAGCGGATATCTTCTCTCCTGCGGTCACCACCGGATAATCCAAGGCATTTGCCACCCCTATGCCGGCCAGAGCCGCGCAGACTAATGAAATTATTTTGTTCATTGAAAATAAATCCGATGTTGATTCTAACGGTTATGGTTGAATTCTGATTCAAAGATAACCATTTATCGGCAAACATTCAACAAAATAAAACGGTTTCTATAAATTCAAGGATATAATCCTCAGAACCTGCGGCCGCCATGGCCACCAGGACCGCCGCCACGCGGGCCACGTCGCATAAAATCAGTGTCGACCGACGGATTGTTTTCGCCACCGCCGCCGAATGTAGTGAATTTATACGTGAAAGTCAGCATAAAATAGCGTGTGAGAGTGTTGTACTGGCTGTCGGTGATAGCCTGGGCCGTCTCCGTACGCCAGATGCTCTTGCGTTGCTGCAACAGGTCATAACCTTTGAGCGCCACAGTAGCATTCTTGTTGCGCAGAAACATATATGATATCGACGCGTTCCACATCCATTGGTCGGAGTCATAACCGTCGGAATAGCCGGTATTGGCCGAATAGTTCAGATCCGTAGCCAGCACAAGGCCAAAGGGCGTATAGTAAGTCGCATTAAGCGATCCGCCGTAGCTGTGTGTCGTGCGGTTCTGGCCGCTCTGAATCGCATTGGTGATGTTGCTCAGAGTATAGCGGGGGCGCAATTCCAGTTCAAGATCCTTGGGGCGGAAAGCGATGCCGAACGACTCACTCAGTGAAAAATTTCCGGAACGGTTATGAAGGCCGTCAACGTAGCCGACCTGATTTCGATAAGACAGACGGAGGAAATTATTTATCGTAAAGGCCTTGTTGCGCAACGGGCGCGAGAACATGTTCATAAGGGCGGCTTCCCAGTTTCCATCGATATTGGCATAACGTGTCTGTCGAGCTCCGGTCTCGCGGTCGTAGACCACATTGGAGACGATGTCGTCCTGTGTGTATGACGCATGCCCCATGACCATAATCGACTGCTGACAGTCGGGATCGAACGTCTGGAAACGCAGGCGTAGCCTGTGGTTAAACGACGGAGCAAGTCCGGGATTGCCGACCACTATGTTCATAGGGTCCGATGTATCGACCACCGGCTGCAACTGCGACATGGAAGGCTGCGACGACCGCCCGAAATAATCGGCATTGGCAGTGGTATTTTTTGAAAATTTATAGCGGAATCTCAGATACGGCGCATAATTCAGCACATTGCGTGTGGGAATGTTTTTGTCTGGATTGGTGAGATTGACCGACCGCGACATCGAAGGATTCAGACTGAGTCCGGCATTCAGGTTGTATTTTGCATGGACCTTCCGGTAGCCCACACGTATGCTCTGACTTAAATAGTTGTTGCGGAAGCTGTTGGAGTTATACGGATCATATTGCAGATCACCCAGGCCGCTCAGTCTGTTGGACATCTCCCAGTCCTGCCATATGGCCTCTTTCCAGTCCTGATAGGGAATTTCATCCATCGAGACAGGATCGTGTGTGACATTTTTGTCGGCATTATTCCACTTATACTGCATAAAATAGCTGATTTCAGCAAAATTGCCGTTACGCGGATTGCCGATCGGCTCCGTCCAGCTCAGACGGCCGCTGACGGTGTTGTTCCACGTGTGATTGTCGATAATCTGATAGTCCTCATAAAGAGAGTCGAGCATCCAGAACGCGTTTCGGCTCCAGTTCCGCTCATTCTCCCGTGTGTTGGACATCAAATAGTTGGCGCTGACCGAAAACGATCTGCCGCGCCGTTTGGAAAAACGATGGCTATAAATCACCCTTGCCCCGAAATCATAACTCTTACCGTCTGAAAAATTGATGTTACGGGCCTGAGATATGAAATCGTCGCCGGAGAAATTCTGAGAATACGACCGTTGCTCGGAATCATTGATATTGACCGAGAAATTGGGCCTTACCTCAAGTGTGTTGAACGAGTCGGGCTTCCATATCACACGAAAATCGCCACGCACATTGTGGCCCTTGTCGCGCGAGTTGCTCTCGGCATCCTCCGTGGAATTGGAGCTGCCCTGAAGCAGATTGATGCGGTGTGTGCGCGACCGGTTGTCGCGGTCGGAATTGGCATACATCACATTGCCGCCCACCTTGATCGTGTCACCGCGGCCAACATTGAAATTAAATCCTATGGAATTGGTGGTATTGATGCCGTTAGTTCCACCAAAGCGGCGGAAACGGGATCCGTTGCCGTCACTGAAACCGGCATCATTGCAGTTGTTGAAATTGCCCAGCAGCGTAAACTGGTTGTCGTTGAAAAAGCGGTTGACCACAAAAGCCGCTTTATAGCGGTCGTCAGTACCATAACCGGCTTCGCCTGTACCGAACCAGCCGTTTTTCATACCCTTTTTCACCGTCAGGTTGATCACCGTCTCGTCCTCGCCGTCGTCAACGCCGGTGAGACGGGCCAGATCGCTTTTGCGGGTTATGACCTGAGCATTCTCCACCATATTTACCGGCAGATTCTTAGATGCGACAGCAGGGTCATCACTGAAGAATTCCTTGCCGTCGACAAGTATTTTGGTGACTTTCTGTCCTTGAGCGGTGATGCCGCCATCGGTGCCGACCTCAACGCCCGGCAGACGTTTGAGCAGGTCCTCGACCACGGCATTAGGCGGTGTCTTGTATGTGGACGCGCTGTATTGTATGGTGTCGTCCATAACCTTTATAGGCGTGGCCACGCCTATGGCCGTCGCTTCCCGCAACACAACCGAAGACTCAGACAGCTGCATCCGCCCGACTTTCACAGTGTCGGCAGCAGAGGTGACACGCAGATTCCTGTAGACAGACCCGTAGCCTATATATGATGCCTGCAGGATATAACCGCCTTTCTTGACACCACTGAACATGAAACGGCCGGAATCGTCGGCTGCCATGCCGGTCACATACGAGGAATCACGGGCAGACAGCAACCGTATGGATGCTTCCGGCAGCGGCTCTCCGGTGCTATCGGCCACTGATCCGGTCAAAATGGCGGCCGAGGCACCGATTGCCCCGGCCCATGCCATTATCACAGGAAGAAAATATTTTGAATACATATTGGAAACGTGGGAAATACAATTTTAAGACACAATCAGTCAAAAAAGGTTTAATCATATTCAAAAAAACACATAGAAATCATATACGCCAACAACACATTGTACATACACAGCCACTTAAACTTTTATAAAGATGAGTATAAAATGTTATCTTTTGCAAAATCAATTGTCTGTTCACTTCATTTTTCGTTAATTTTGCATTTGATAAATTTATATAATAATATATGCTTGACTTTATAAACGAACTTATCAGCCGTGACCAGACTGTGACCGTTCATCTGAACGGGACGGGCACGACACTCAACGGCTCTTTCGTGAAAGCATCGGATGACGCTCTGCTTTTAAAAACATTCACAGGCAGCATGTGCTGCGTGAAAATAGATTCGATCAGCTATTTTGAAATTCAGGAAGAAACCGAGTCTGAGAATACGGTTCTTCAAGACGACGACAATGACGAGGAACCTTACTCACCGGCAATCGCGCCGAAAGTAGTCGGGAAAATAGATCTGGACTCAATCGTAGACCCCAGACGCCGTCGCAGCGACAACGCTTTCCGCCAACCCTGGAACAGCGAAGAGAATCCTCCGGTTCCCGCCGGCGGCACAGTAACGTCGATCGGACCGGCATTCGGATTTATAACCACCACCGACGGCGAGTCTCTGTTTTTCAGCCGCGCGGAGATCATTCAGAGGCATCGGGGCGACGAAATCCAGAAAGGGTCTCATGTCATCTTCACTCCAGGACAAAACATACGCGGAGGTGTGGCGCGATGTGTCCACGTCCAGATTTCCATGCAGGAACAGCTCGAATGGATAGAAAAGATACAGAATTACGACATACGCAATGCAAGAATGCTTGCAGAGCAGCTGCTTGTGGCGTTTCCGAACGATGCCGAACTTGCAGACACACTGAATTCGCTTGATGTGCGTCCGCGCCGGGCAGACTCCCTGTCGCGCATGGGAGTGCCTGTAGCAGACTCGACTCTCGAGGCCGTGCGTCAGGGCCACTATGTGGAACCGGCCGATCTGCTGAAAGCCGAGAGGGAGATAAGCGCGTCAAGACCTTACGGACAAGCATATTCGGAAATAGAAGAATTGCTGCGGTTCGCACAGACCAACAGCCGCCAGCAGTGCTATCAGCTGTTTGCAAGGCTTGTGAAGCTCGCCCGCGCCAACGGCGACGACACCAACGCAAACGCGTTGATCGGACAGGCGCTCGATTTTTATGCGGACGAAGCCGGAGCAAAAGCCTATTTCGAGAACCTCAGACGCAAAGCGACTCCGCTCACTCCCGATGAAGCAGTGTCAAAGGCTCAGTACAAACTGCTCCAGAGCACACGCAACAATCTGCTTATCGTCGGATCATCGCCATCCACGCTCGGCCAGATCACAGATTCACTGCACGATGTCATCGCCAACCGTCAGGACTGTATATGCGCATATATCGACCTTGAGGAGATGCCGTCGGATTCCAGCGTGTCCTTTGCAAGTTTTTTTGAAATAGCCTGCCAGATCACAGACGACGCAAACACTAAATTCAATCTCGGATTCCCGATGCCGGATCCTGACGAGTATGCCGACCTTGATGAGATGAACGGCCCCGCCAAAATAGCTGAGACTCTGAAATCATTGCGTGCGGCCATTGCCGTACACCCCGACGCTCCCGCACGGCTCCATCTCGTGACACTGTTTCCCGACTTAAGCCGGCTGACCACAGCTCCGGACAGCTATCCAGACGACAGCGGAAACAGGTTTTTTATCCGCAACCTCAAACGCATGGCCGACATAGCAGGCACGGAACTGCAGATCATACTTGCCACAACTGCCGACCGCGAGCAAGCGCTCCTCGACATGCCAAACGCCAGCGCCAACCTCCGATACTTCAACCGGATCAGATCCTGATCACAACAAATCGACAACAATCCGCCAACCTTTAAAGACGAGCGGCCTTCCCGGATTCAGGAAGGCCGCTCGTCATATATACGACTTAAATATTTTTTACTGCTTGCCGGCACGCTTGCGCTCCAGTTCATCCAGAAGTATCTTGCGCAGGCGGATATGGTGAGGTGTGACCTCCACATATTCATCTCCCTTGATATACTCCAGAGCTTCTTCAAGAGAGAAGACAACCGGGGGAACAATGCGGGCCTTGTCGTCCGCACCGCTGGCACGCATATTTGTGAGTTTCTTTGATTTGGTCACGTTTACCACAATATCGTTGTCCTTGGCGTTCTCACCCACCACCTGTCCGGCATAGACTTCCTCCTGCGGGAATATGAAGAAGCGGCCGCGGTCCTGAAGTTTGTCGATGGCATAGGCATAAGCCGTTCCGGACTCCATAGCGATAAGCGATCCGTTGGTACGACGCTCAATGTCGCCCTTCCACGGCTGATACTCCAGAAAACGGTGAGCCATGATGGCTTCTCCGGCACTTGCCGTGAGGACATTGTTGCGCAGACCTATTATGCCGCGTGAGGGAATATGGAACTCCATATGCACCCGGTCGTTCTGTGCGTTCATCGACACCATCTCGCCTTTGCGGCGTGTGACCATGTCAATTATTTTCGACGAATATTCTTCGGTGACATTAATAGTAAGCAACTCTACCGGCTCACATTTCATGCCGTCGATCTCACGGATGATCACCTGCGGCTGTCCGACCTGCAGCTCATAGCCCTCACGACGCATGGTCTCGATAAGCACCGACAGGTGCAACACGCCGCGGCCGAACACGGTCCACACATCCTCATTGCCCGATTTCTCAATACGGAGCGCCAGATTTCTGTCAAGCTCACGGGTGAGACGGTCGCCGATATGGCGTGATGTCACATATTTGCCGTCACGACCGAAAAACGGGCTATCGTTTATCGTAAATGTCATCGACATGGTGGGCTCGTCGATGGCTATGCGCGGAAGTGCTTCCGGCGCCGAGACATCGGCAACGGTATCACCGATTTCAAAATTTTCTATGCCTATGAGAGCGCATATATCGCCCGAACCGACCTCACTCACTTTCTTGCGGCCCATACCTTCAAAAGTGTGCAGTTCCTTGATGCGCTGACGCACGCTCGAACCGTCCTTTTTCATCAGAACTATATCTTGTCCTTCGCGCATGGTGCCGCGATGCACGCGGCCTATGGCTATACGGCCCACATAGTTCGAGAAATCAAGCGACGTGATGAGCATCTGCGACGGCCCCTCAATTACTGTGGGTTCCGGAATATGCTCTATGATCGCATCCAGCAGCGGCAGGATGTTGTCGGTAGGCTTCTGCCAGTCAGTACTCATCCATCCCTGTTTGGCCGATCCGAATATGGTCGGAAAATCCAGTTGTTCTTCCGTGGCGTCAAGACTGAACATGAGGTCGAAAACCATGTCCTGCACTTCATCGGGGCGGCAGTTTGGCTTGTCGACCTTATTGATCACCACCACAGGCTTCAGGCCCATCTGTATGGCTTTCTGTAGCACAAAACGAGTCTGCGGCATCGGTCCTTCAAACGCGTCCACAAGCAGCAGACATCCGTCGGCCATGTTCAGCACACGCTCCACCTCACCGCCGAAGTCAGCGTGTCCGGGAGTGTCGATGATATTGATTTTGTATCCTTTGTAATTGATAGAAACATTCTTGGAGAGGATCGTGATTCCCCGTTCGCGCTCAAGATCATTATTGTCAAGAATAAGTTCTCCCGTACTCTGATTCTCGCGGAACAGATTGCCGGCCATGAGCATTTTATCCACCACCGTGGTTTTGCCATGGTCCACGTGGGCTATAATGGCGATGTTTCTAATCTTCTGCATATACTTGGTAATTGTTTCAAGGGTGCAAATTTACTGAGAATTCTTGAAAATTACCCCAAGTTTGCCGTAAAAACCGACATGGCCGGAATCAGCGTCCGAGCCAGCGGTGTGACAGTGCGTTGCGCACAGGCTCGTCATAGAAACGCAGCGCGGCCCACGCCATGGCAGTGATCAGCACCAGTAATGCCACGCACACAGGCCACACGCGTGCGAAGGAAAGACCATTGTTCCACACCCAGGCATAAAACAGATACATGACCGGATAATGTATGATATAGACGGGATATGACAACCGGCCGAGAAAACCGCATATACGCGTCGACATGATGTCGGTGGTCGCCCCAGACGCGCCCATATATACTATGGCAGGAAATACCGCCAGAGTGCAAAAAGTGTCGTAAATTCCGTTGAACACGGATGGTCCGTCACCGACACCGATATACGGGCATGCAAGCACGGCCAGTATCAAAGCGCCGCATATCCAGAAAGCCCCCCTGACATGCACGGGCCTGAATCCACGTGCCATGAGCAGTCCTACAGAAAAGGAGAATGACAGCCGCAGGAATCCTCCGAGAAAACCCCAGCCACCCATGGACCAGCCCATGCCAAGATGATAGGCTCCTGAAAAATCGCCTACAGCCATTATGGCCAGACCCGCCCCGGAGACAGCAGTCACACACGCAAGCGCTTTGCGCGAAAGGCGGTGGAGCACAACAGCATACAGAATGCTGCCTATGTATTCAAAAAACAGCGACCAGCTCGGACCGTTCAGAGGAAACATCTCTCCGTTGCCACGCACATCGGCCCCCATCCCAGGAAAAACGGGAATCAGAAAAAGCCCCATAAGCAGCGACAACAGAACCATGCCAACAGGCACGGCAGAGCCGTCCCACCGCACACTGCCCTGAACTAGGAAGGCAACTAGCCCAAGCACCACACTGAGCACCACCATCGGCTGCAGCCGGATCACCCGTCGGAGCATAAACCTGCCGGCCGTCATGCCGCCGTCACGCCATCGGTCATCGTAGGCATAACCTATCACAAATCCTGAGAGCACGTAGAAGAAATCCACAGCCAGATACCCGTGGTTCATCCACTGGTCTGTCGGAGACGTGGCAAAACCCTCAAAAAAGTGATACCATATAACGGCAAAAGCGGCCACTCCGCGGAGACCGTCAAGCAATTCATATCGCGGCTTAATCCCCGCGGCGGCATAGTTCGGTGCAGTCATAATCCAGAGAATCGGTTTATCGTTTTTCCGGCGCAAATTTACCGACAATATACCACTTTTTTATTGTCTTATATCAAAATCTCAGTTGCGGCAAGACCTTATGCGGCTTAAAGTCGACGGGGTCACGCCAAGATATGAAGCGATGTCCGACAGACGGGCCCGGCGACATACCTGAGGAAATTGTCCGGCAAAAGCGGCATAGCGTTCATGCGCCGGCAGAGTAAGCCGTTCTTTGTGCGAACGGTGCAGCCGCCGGTATTCATGCTGATGGATTACCCTACCCCAGTTTGCCATGTCCAGATCGCTCTCCATAATGCGGAGGAGATCCCCTATGGCTATGGCATAGGCCGTCACCGGCTCCACGGTCTCCACATACTCCTCGCTCAGCCGACCGTAATATAGTTCGTCCATGCTGAACACTATGGCGCCCTCGATTGAAAAAGAAGTCGTGATCTCCTCTCCGTCCACTATCCAGTATGAACGGGTCATCCCTTTCTCGATAAAATAAGCGTAGCCCAGAGCGGCTCCGGCACGAACCAAAAGCTGCCGTTTGCCGAAATCGCACCGATCGATGACCGCCGCCAGAGCCGCCAACGACTCCTCGCCAACCGGCCATGACCGTCGGATAGCGGCTGTGATTTCCGGAATCTGGCTTATATCTGTCATAGCACAAATTTACAACATCCGTAGCCGACAAGCAAATAAAAAGGCTTTTCCTCTCGTTATAAGATTATCATGACAGACAGTAACGACAAAAAATGGACCACTCTCGAAAGCCGATATGTGGTCAGGCGTCCGTGGCTTACGGCTCGCTGTGAACGAGTGCAGCTTCCCACCGGAGCCGTACACGACGAATACTATGTTCTTGAGTATCCCACATGGGTAAACATAATCGCACGTGACGAAAACGGCCGTTTCATCATGGTCGAACAATACCGCCACGGACTCGGCGAGGTGTTCACCGAACTCTGCGCGGGAATCGCCGAAGAGGGAGAAGATCCTGAAACCGCGGCACGACGCGAACTCGCAGAGGAAACAGGCTACACAGGCGGCCGATGGCGCCTGCTCTCGGTGATTTCGGCAAATCCAAGCACACAGACAAACCTGACCTATTGTTTCGTGGCCGAAGGCGTGCGCAAGACACAGAGCCAGCAGCTTGACGCCACAGAAGATCTGAGCGTCAAGCTGCTGACACAAGAGGATATTGCCGGAATGCTCGCGCGCGACGAGATCAAACAGTCTCTGATGGCAACTCCGTTGCTGAAATATCTTTTTGAGACACAGCTGCAACAACTTGCCGACGGCGAGTCCACTTCATCAAAGCCCAGTAAATGACGAAATAAACTACACACTGCAGCCACATCATCAGGTATGGATGACTCACGGCCGAAAGATCGGCACCGTTAGAGTTGATGCGGATGAAACCTTCCACACCCCACACAGCCGGGATGCAGTTGCCCACCCAATACCAGAACGGGCTCATGGCATAACGCGGCCATGTCAGTCCGGAAAGGAACAGGAAGACAACGGAGGTGAACACCACCACCATAAACGCCATCTCGCGCTCACGGACCATAAGCCGTGCTATGATCATGCCCAGAAACGACGACGCGATAAACATGGGCAGGATAAACGGCAGGTATTGTGTCATCGAGCCGATATGAGGCAGTGAGAATATCATCGGCACGTAGTGGAGAGCATACACGGCCATGGGGATATAAGTCACCAGATAGGCCAGTGTCTTGCCCACCGCGGTTGCTGTTATGCCCGCCGGGACTTCAAGGGGATCCGTCCCTCCGTTGCGCAGACTGCGCTCTGTCGATGTGCCCGCCAGCATGGTCACGCCAAGAATCAGGCTTTGCTGAAGAATCAGCACCAGAATGCCAGGTATCACAAACGACGCGAAACCCTGCTCCGTGTCTCCGAGGAAAAAAGCCTGGTTGCTGATAGGGGCTCCACCGCCCATGCTGCCCGACACTCCGGCCGATGCCATCAGCTCAGAGCGTATCTTGGCCCCGGTGGCAAGCTGCACATCGGTCAACGCCGAAAGAAATGAGCGGAAACGTATCAGCAGACTCATGTCGCTGTAAAATTCCACAGTGCTCTGCTCGCCACGTCCAAGATTGCGCGCGTAGCTTTCGGGGATCACGAGCACACCGTAGCATCGCTTTTCGGCATGCCACCTCTTGGCTTCCGACAGCGATGAGGCATATCCCACCACGTCTATGGCCGGCGTGGCATCAAGCTGACGCACCAGATCGCGGCTTTGCGACGTGCGGCTGTTGTCGACCACCGCCACCGCAATGTCATTGACCACCTCCGGATTGTATATAAGAGTGTAGACCAGCGGATAGGCCAGCGGCAGAACAAAGAAAAACAGGATAATGCCGATGTCGGTGAACATAAGCCGCAGCTCACGTTTCCACACGTGCGCCACCTCGCTCACCCAACGGGCCATGTATCTTAAAGGACCTGTCATAATTGCTTCGTTTTTTTATCTGATATATACCGGACGCTGGCAGAAGCGCTTCAGATTGAGTGTCATCACCGCGGCAACCAAAGGGAATACCAGCAGAGCAGCATAGTAGACTCTCGAGTAGTAAAAGCCCACGCCATTGAGCGCCTGATCTATATATATAAGGAAATAGTAGCGTATGGGCAGCACATAGCTGAATATGCCTATGGCCCCATACATCTTTTCAACCGGGAAGGAAAACCCAGCCACAGAAAACGCGAGAATACCGATAAGCGAGCACACGCTGAGCGCCAGCCTGAGATTAGGCACAGCACTCGCCAGTATGACTCCGAACGACTGACAGGCTATCACAAACAGGAATCCGGCCAGAAGCATCGCGCTCCAAGATCCGTTTAGCGGAAAATGGCAATACCTGAACAACAGCACCTGCATGAATAGCGACACGGCGAGAAAAACCACCGTCTGCGGCAGCAGTTTGGCCACCACAGCTTTGAGCATGGACCCGTCGGCACACGCCAGCCACTGCACCGAACCGCCGGTTTTGATCTCATGGCATATACTCCAGGCCGTGACCAGCATGATCATCAGCTCAAGCAGACACGGGATAAACGAATTGCTCAGATAGATCGAATAGTTAAGCCACGGGTTGTGCAGACCGTGAGCGTCTATCACCACCGGCTGCAACACCACTCCGGCTACTTCCTCAGGCACACCCATGCCTGTAAGCTGCGTCTGCACTATGCCGCCGGATGCCATCACCGCCATGCTCTTGAATGCTTTGTAGGCCAAAGTACCGGGCACGAAATAAGTCATATTGGTGTAATATGTTATCGTGGTGCCTGTTCCGTTAAGCGCATCTTCCTCGAAATTACGAGGGATATAGAAAAATCCGAAAATCTCGCCCTCCTGAATCTTGCGCATGGCATCGTGATAACTGTCGAGATTCATGGTCACGGCCACATTCTGCTGAGAATTAAGCGAGCGGCTCACACGGTGCGACAGCGAAGAATTGTCCAGATCCACGATGGCCGTAGGCACCCGTTCGGGCAATCCTTCCGACAGCAACGACACAAAAAACAGGGCCATGCCGACAGGCACCAGCACCATGGCCCACAGATAAAGCCTGCGGGATCCGAGCTGGCGCAGTTCACGCCGGATTGAGTTATAGAGACCAGACATGAGCCGGATTATTATTTGCCGCTGTGGTCGCGATATATGATAGTCATTCCGGGACGCAGAGTGGGAATCGCATCCAGAGTGCGGGCCTTGATCTGGAATGTGCGGCTATCCCAGTCACCGGTGCTTTTGGTGGCGTGCCATGTGGCATAACTGCCCAGATCGCCGATATAGAATATCTTCGCCTTTGTCTCTTTATTGTCCAGAGCGGGAATCATGATGTCGATCTCCTTTCCCATTGTCAGGTCATTGAGATACTCCTCGCGCACATTGAACGTGATCCACTTATCGTCAAGACGAAGCACGCTCATGATCGGCGCACCCATGCTCACCAGCTCACCCACATGAGGATATATGCTTTCGATCTGACCGTCGCAAGGAGATGTAAGATACTGGTCCTCAAGGAGGGCTTCAACTTCAAGCACTCCGCCTTGAGCCACATTGACCATGGCTGCGGCAGCTTCCTTATCCTCGCGCTGAGCGCCTGCGAGCGCAAGATCATACTGGCTGCGCGCCGCGCTTTCCGATGCCGACGCAGCCTTATAGACCGCCTGGGTCTCATCGCGTTTCTGATCGCTGATCACCCCTTCCTTGTTGAGGGTATCCATGCGTTTATATGTCTTTTCGGCAATGGTTTTAGCGGCCACGGCCTGTTGCCACAGATCATATGCGGCCTGCACAATCTGCTTCCGGGTGCCGGCATCGACTTTCTGGTTCTGCGACGTGGCCACCTGCTTCATGCCCTCGGCCTGCATCAGTTTGGCTTCAGCAAGCGAAGAGTGTATGTGGACCAGAGTATCTCCCTGACGCACATCGTCACCCTCGCCGACATAGAATTCCACTACTCGTCCGGGCAGTTTGCCGGATACGCGCACGCTTGTGGCTTCGGCCTGACCTTCGATAATTTCAGCCGGAGGTGTCAGAAACAGGAAACCGACTATAGCGAGAACGATCACCACGGCCACCACAGCGGCCAGGCAGAGAAACAGCGCATTGCTGCTTTTGGATTGCGGATTGGTTGTGCTTTGAGCCATAATTAATATCTATCTTATCTGATTATTTTATTTTCATTCATTAATAACAATGCGATCACTGCTGAAGCGTGCCGAGCACCTTGCTCAGATACACATCACACAGATGCACGTCGATCGACGCATCTATCTTTTCACTCTCAGCCTGAAGCCACGCGGTCTGTGCCTTCATCACATCGTCGGCCACAAGCACTCCCTCGTGGAACCCGAGCGATGCCGTGCGGAGATTCTCATCAGCTTTGGAGAGATTGGTCAGAGTCATATCGTATGTTTTCAAGGCTTCCTGCGCCTTGAATGCCGCCTGCTTCACCTGCAGGTCCACCATCTCGCGGGCATCCTGTAGCTTAAGCTGCATGATTGTCTCCTGAGAACGCGCCGCACGATATTTATTATAATTTCCACCCCAGTGTAGAATCGGCACACTGACCACGACTCCTACTGAAAAAGCCCCGCCCACACGGTTTTTAAATCCGTCATACATGTTGGGAGTCGAGAAACTGTAGGTTCCCATCAGAGCTACATTAGGCATCATAGACGCACGGGCCACATTTTTCTGCTGTCCCGTGATCTTCGCTCCGAGTTCAAGAGCCTGAAGATCCTGACGGCGGGAATAGACCTCTTCCATATTGTAATTGTCGGCAATTTCCGCCTTGGTATCCACCGCCGACAGATCGTCGGCCAGAGTATATTCGTCGGAAATAGGCAGTCCGCATATCTGCGCCAGAGCCATTTTACTCAGGGCCACGCCGTTCTGCACTTTTGTCAGATCGATCTGGGCCTGATTCAGCTTGACGTCCACACTCAGCAGATCGCTTCTCGTAGCCACCCCCTGAGCCACCATGGCTTTCACGTCACGGTCAAGAGAGTCCAAAAGAGCCACATAGCTCAATGCAAGCTTTTCTTTCGCTTCCAGCGACACCACCTGCCAGTATGCCCCGTCGACAGCATAGACCACATTCTGGGCTTCGTTTGAGTGCATGGCGCGGGCAAGATCCTCGGCAAATCCAGTCAATTTATTCATGGCCACGATCTTACCGCCCATAAATATAGGCTGAGTCAGTGTCACGGCTCCGAAAAACACGTTATGAATGTCGAACTCCATCGCTTCTTTAGGGATCAGTGCCACCGTCTCGGGCACGTATTGGCCGTCGGGTCCCTTGATAGGCTCTCCGGTGTAGGGATTCTTCACCAGATTGAACTGATAGGACTGTGTGGCCAGATCAAAAGTCTTGGTGGGGAGCATCTGGTCCGAATCGAACAGACTCAGATTCTTCTGGTTGTAGAAATATCCGCCATTGAAATCAATGGCCGGCAGATAAGCGGCAAAAGCTTCCTTTTTCTGATAGCCGGCAGCGCGTACCTTTTCGGCGCCGATCAGAATCTGTTTGTTGTTCTGAAGTGCGAGTTCGCGGCACTTCTCCAACGTGAGCTGCTGCGTCTGGGCCATCGACACGACCCCGCAGAGCATTGTAAGACAGAGCGTTGAAATTGTGCGAAACATATAACGATAAATAGTTTAGTGACGTGAGTCCGGTTTACGGGCTGCAAAAATAACACTTATCGTCGAAAGAATGTTTTGCCGTGGAATTTTAGCCGACAAAAAACTCCACTATGTCCAAAATGGAGAACGCGCAGATAAAAAATGCCTGATCAGACCCCTACTCTGGCAAACGGCACTGCATCCAGACCGCACAGATCGCCGGCCATAAACTTAAAGTAACCCGCCATAGCCACCATAGCGGCATTGTCGGTAGTGAACTTGCGCTCTGGAATAAAGGCTCTTATCCCACGCTCGGCACAGAATTGGGCCACAGCCTGACGCACGCCGCTGTTGGCGCTCACACCTCCGCCTATAGCCACCTGACGTGCGCCGGTACGCTCCACTGCAAGACTCAGCTTGGCCAGAAGAATATCTATAATCGTGCGCTGCAATGATGCGGCAAGATCCGCCCGGTTCTGTTCCACAAAATCGGGATTCTGACGCATTCCGTCCCTGACAGTGTACAGAAAACTGGTCTTAAGGCCACTGAAGCTGTAGTCAAGTCCGGGTATGTGCGGTTTGGAAAAGCGGAAACGGCCGGAATCGCCTTCTGCCGCCAGACGGTCTATGTGCGGTCCGCCGGGATAAGGCAGTCCCATCACTTTCGCACACTTGTCGAAAGCCTCTCCTGCCGCATCGTCTATGGTACGGCCGAGTATCTCCATGTCCACGGGCGACTTCACCCATATAAGCTGCGAATTACCACCCGAAACGAGCAAGCACAGATAAGGAAACTCAGGCACAGCATCATCAGGATTTTCACGCACAAAATGGCTCAGGACATGACCGTGTAGGTGATTCACATCAACCAGAGGGATCCCCAGCCCCGTGGCCATACCTTTGGCAAACGATGTGCCAACGAGCAATGATCCGAGCAATCCCGGGCCGCGGGTGAAGGCTATCGCCGAAAGATCATGCCTGCATATTCCTGCACGCCGCAGCGCCGTGTCGACCACAGGAACAATATTCTGCTGATGGGCGCGCGATGCCAGTTCAGGCACCACGCCGCCAAATTCCTCATGCACACTCTGCGATGCGATCACATTGCTCAGCAATATGCCGTCGGCTATAACCGCCGCAGACGTATCGTCGCACGAAGACTCTATACCCAATATCACCGTTTTTGCCATACTTTGTCTATTGTATTTATTTCAGACTCATCAAAACACGTAGCCGATGCCCACAGTCACCACTCCGGTATCAAAACGATGGGCATAGCGATATTTGCCCTCGGCATACAGTTTAAGTCTCATATCTTTCGACGGCATCCATTCCACGCCGCCACCCACATTGAATCCGATGCGGTCAATCCTGCCGCGCTCTTCTCCATCACCATTGCGGAAATAATTCCAGCGCGCTATATGAAATCCGGCAAGAGGATACACCCGCAGACGTGAATCCGAGCCCACGATAGCCCATGGCGAATGCACATCTAAATTAACGGCAAAAGCGTCGGCTCCGTGTTTGCGAAACTGATAGTTAAGCGACGGGGCAATACGCAGATGGGGAATGACACCGAGTTGAAAATAGACACCGGCCACAGGTGCCACTCCGTTGCGAGTGGATATACCACCGGCCACACCGACGGCTTTCTCGCCGGCCAAAGCCGGAATCAATCCCACCACGGCACAGAGCATTACCGCAGCCAGACGCTTGATTTTTAAAAGTGATGAATTCATAACGTAAATACGGGTACAAAGTTAGCAAAATCTTTATATTTCTAACAACCATACTCCGCCACGAAAAGTTCACCGGCATAAAAAATACTTAATTTTCGGTATTGCCGTCAGTCTCATATCTCCATAACTTTGCACCGGATAAATTTACAAGCATAACCGCATTGTGTTGAAAAAGTTATTGTTTTAAAAGCAAACTGGTGACACCGGACTATCCGGCATCACCAGTTTGTTTTTATTTAGTTCAATATTTTAATTTGATCACTCGGCTTCGTTGAGGATACAGATGGCCACTCGGTTCCAGCTGTCTTCCTTGAACATGTGTCCGATACCTTCACCCTGAGCTTTCACGCGGCTTGAAGCAATGCCGTATTTGGTGACCAGAAGGGTTCTTACGGATTCGGCGCGGGCTGCAGCGAGACGCTTGTTGAATTCAAGATTGCCATCCTGCGAGGCATAGCCCTTGATTTCCACGGTAGCCTTGGGATTGTGCTTGAGATAATCGGCGATCATCTCCACATTGGGCTGCTGGTCGGCTGTGATCTTGGACGAGCCTATGCGGTAGAACACGTAGCGCACGGATTCAAGGGTGTTGGTTTCCTTGGTCTGGGTAACCACAGTGGCCGGACGGCTGAGACATTCGTCAAGTTTGCCTGCCATAACCGCTGACGCTGCCATGGCATCGGCATTGGCTGCGGCAAGAGTGACATTTTCAGCACGAAGAGCATTGATCTCGGCATTCAGTTCGCTGTAGTCACAGGGGGGTACCACTGCGAAGCTGTGTGTGCCGTTTGAGTTGCCGAAATGATATGTCACACCGGCTTCCAGTTCAAAGGCTGCATGCTGGCCGTTGTAATACACGGTGCTCTGTCCGCGGTAGTCGCCGGGGGCCATATTCCACACCACGGCAGGTTTAACAGCGATGGTCCATGCCTTGCTGTCGCCAAGGTTGAAGTTGAAGTTCATGCCCACCTTGGTGCCGAAAGAGTTGGAGTCCTCGCCCTGCGATTTAGGCACATAGGCATGAAGCCAACCCGCACCAGCCACGGCTTCCACTTCAAACACGCGCGGCTGTCCGGAATATCCGGCAAAAAGGTTATTGAAGTTCACTGTTCCGAACATGCCGACATACTGTCCGTCGAAAGTGTTGTGGAGACTTGGCGCTCCGTTCCATGTAGAGGTATTGACAGTCCATTCGCCTTCCACACCGAGTCCGAACACGGGTGTGATCTGCTTACGGAGTTCCACGCCTACCACTCCGCGCATATTCTGCCAAAATGATTTGTTGTGACCGTGAAGAGGGGTGATTCCGCCGCCTTTAAGAGTTACGGAAATGTTGTCAGTGAGTTTACTTCCCTCGACTGTCTGAGCATTGACGGCACCGGTGACACTCAGAGCGGCAGCCGCAAAAATACAAAGCTTTTTCATTTCGTTAGAGGAATTTTTGGTTAGTTGAAAATAAGTGTTGTGTTTCACCATTACTAACATTCCTCTGCCGGGTTTTGTTCGGGCTCCGGCGGACCATTGATATCTATATGCGTATGTCTATGACATTTACAACGGCACCGAGCGAATCCGAATCTATTGCCACAGGCGTGCGCATGACGCCAAAAGCCGCAGGTCCGCCAGGATGTATGGCCTGGGTCCAAGTTGCCGAATCGGATTTTATGATACGATGCCACAGCACGGTGTCCTGCCCGAGAAACAAATCCGTAACGGCCATGGTCTGATTCCACCGGCACATCGAGTCGATCAGTTCTCGCGATCTCTCGTCGGCCGATGCGGTAATGATCCAACGGCCGCCGGGCTTCAATGCGGCCAGCGTGTCACCCGCGGCAACTACAGCTGCCAGTGACGGGACAGAATCAGGAACCGGCAACAACGAACTGCGTATATCACCCGCAAGATACTCCGGCGCCGACAGAAGCGACAACAGCGAGTCAGCCCGCTCTTCGTCGCCGCGATAAGTGAATCGGACCGCAAACAGAGCGGCAGCCACAATATCGCCGGGATGCGCCACGACATACCGCGCCACAGCATCATTGACCGCCGACGGGTCTTCGTCGTCGGTCGGCATTGCCGCAAGTGATTCGGCAAATCTCACTGTCTCGCGTCCTCCGGTCACAAATCCATCGGATCCAAGCCGTATCTCATCGCCGTTTTTTGCCATAAAAACTGCTACCGGAGATTTTTGCGACGCATATATCTCCACGACCGTAGGCTCCGCGGCCGACCCGAAGAATGAAAACACATTATCGATAGCCGTGGCCTTAAGCGTGACAAGATCGCCCGACGGCACCGCACGGTAAACGACACGCAGATTCTGCGTGCCCACTCCGGCCACATTGCCCTCTACCGAAAAAGAATCGCTGCTCCCGCAGCCAAACGCCATCAGCAGCGCCAATCCGGCATATATCTTTGTCATCGCTTTCTTCACGCCGGCAAAGATAGGAAATTATTCGTGAAATATGGCTTTTTTGTCAAGTCGAGTTGGAGAGTTTAAGCAAAGTATTTAATTTTGTGGACATGAAACGTTGCGCCTTAATCGCTTTGCTTGTCTTGCTTGGATTGCATGCCACGGATGTGGCCGCCCAGATTGTTGTGGTCAAGGATGAGCTGGTCAATGCCGACAGCCTGCGAAGAGCATGGGACCACGGACCTAACTTCGGCGCATACAAGGACAACTATTTTATTTTCGGCACTGCCATAGGCCCCAAACCTACGCGACAGAACACCAACGTCAAATTTCAGGTATCCATCCAGCACAAACTGACCAAAAGCACGTTGCCTTGGGGCACGTACCTATATCTTTTCTACACACAGAAGGTATTCTGGAATATTCTTGAAGACTCCATGCCCATGACCGACCTGAACTTCAATCCGGGCATAGGTCTGGCCAAACCGCTATTCAGCAAGACCGACGGCCGCTACCTCGGCAAAGTGATGCTTGTGCTCGAGCACGAAAGCAACGGGCGCGACGGCGCTGAATCACGCAGCTGGAACCGAGTGACACTCGGCGCCAATCTGCTGCTCGACCGCAACATAATGGTCCACGCCAAACTCTGGGCTCCGATCATCGACGGAAGCCACAACCGCGACATACTGCGATACTGCGGTGTATATCAGGCCGGACTGCAGGTGATGAGCAACGACCGCCGTTTCAGCGCGTCAGTGCTGCTTACAAAACGGTGCAGATGGAACATATTCGCGTTCAACACCACTGTGGAACTGAAATACAACCTGTTCAAGCGCGACAACCAGTATCTCTTCCTCCAATACTACAACGGATATGGTGAAGGACTGCTTGACTACAACAAGTTTCATTCGCAGATGCGCATAGGCATCTGTCTCAGTCCGTTCTTCTTCTCGGACTATTGATCATAGCTGCACATTTTTTTGCAATATGTGCCAAATTAGCTAACTTTGCGCTCATATAAACCGAATATCCTCAAAATCTATATCTTGTAATGTCATTTCCAATCATTACGGCTGAAGAAGCCGCATCGCACATTAAAAACGGCGATACAGTCGGACTGTCAGGATTTACCGCACCCGGCGTTCCCAAAGACACATTCGACGCTGTAGCCGCCCATGCAGTCAAAGAACATGAAGCCGGACGGCCTTACAAAATAAGCCTTTTCACCGGTGCGTCGACAAACCAGCACGTCGACGGAGCGCTGTCGCGCGCAAACGCAGTGGAAAGACGCGCGCCATATCAGAACATTCCCGACATGCGTGCGCGCATAAACTCGCACGACACCCACTATTTTGACATACACCTCTCCGAGATGGCACAGAAACTGCGCTACGGATTCCTTGGACCAATCGACATGGCCGTGATAGAAGCCGTGGATGTGCAGCCTGACGGACGGCTGGTGCTCGGCACCGGTGCCGGAATCGTGACATCAGTGGCAATGATGGCAAAAAAAATCATCATTGAGCTCAACAGTGCCATATCGCCAAAAATCGAAGGACTTCACGACCTTTACCTGCCGGCCGATCCCCCTCGCCGCCGCGAAATACCCATCTATTCGCCAAAAGACCGCATCGGATCGCCGTACCTGTACATCGACCCCAAAAAAGTGATCGGAATAGTGAAAACTCACCAGACCGACGGTGTGAAACCGTTCACAGCTCTGGATGACACCACCAAACGCATCGGAGCCAATGTCTGCGACTTCCTCATCGGAGAACTTCGCGCAGGCCGTCTGCCCAAAGAATTCCTGCCCATCCAGAGCGGCGTGGGCAACGTGGCCAATGCCGTGCTCTACGGCCTTGCCGACGCCACCGAAATTCCTCCCTTCACAATGTACACCGAAGTGGTCCAGGACGCTGTACTCGACCTGATGGAACGTGACCGCTGCACATTTGCCAGCACATGCTCCCTGACCATGAGCGACGAAGTGCAGGCCCGCTTCTTTGCTCACGACGCGGAATTCTGCCGCAGAGTGGTGATACGTCCCAGCGAACTGAGCAACAACCCCGAGGTGATACGCCGACTCGGCATCATCGCCATGAACACAGCCCTCGAAGCCGATATCTTCGGCAACGTCAACTCCACCCATGTGCTCGGCACCAAGATGATGAACGGCATAGGCGGATCGGGCGACTTCACACGCAACGGATATCTGTCGATCTTCTCATGCCCCTCCGTATCAAAAGGCGGCTGCATATCCAACATAGTGCCTATGGTGGCCCACGTGGACCACAGCGAGCACTCGGTGGACATCCTCGTCACCGATCAGGGCATAGCCGACCTGCGTGGAAAAGACCCAGTCCAGCGTGCTGAAACCATTATCAACAACTGCGCACACCCCGACTACCGTCCTCTGCTCCGCGACTATCTCAACCTGGGCCGCGGCGGACAATCCCCCCACTCTCTCGAACGTGCCTTCGCATTCCACAACGCGTTCAATGAAACAGGCGACATGCGCAACGCCAAGCTCGGATAACAATAAATAAAGCCCGAGCGTACCTCATACATAATCAGCCGTTTGACCTATGGTCTAATGGCTGATTATTTTTATATGCGAACCATCATCATCCACTCCGCGTTATAATTACAGATTCATCTATTTATTTATGAGGACACAAGGGAAAGTTTGCCATTTAGCTCTGTTATTACTGCCATTCACGCCCCTGGGAACAAATGCCCGGGGGCTTGACTCGGTCATGCACAAACTGCTACATGCCGAGGGCTACAGCGCGACGGCCACATATGCCGTGACACTGCCGCAGGCCGACGACGACATCGTCTACACCATACGACTCCAACAACCGTCTCCATCTTCATATCTGATAGACTGGGATGTGACGACTCCGTCCGGCCCGCAGCAAGGATTCACATCATACTTCGACGGACATTTCTACAATTTCCGCAACAAAAGACTTCAGGAGCATCATGAAGACTGGGACTCAATACCGTTGAAAGGCCCCCGAGCCATACAGCACACAGTGCAGTTTGCCTCACTCCTGCCCCATGAAATCGGTCGCACGCTGGAATCCATGGCTGCCGACACTCTGCATTACAGCATACGGTCCACCGGTCACGACGACGTTACCGAGGTGAAAGTGACACGTATGGCCGCCGGCAATATGACCGACGCGGAAATGACCTATGTGTTCGACAATGCCACAGGCATGCCGCGGGAATTTTCAGCCGAATACAATCCCGGAGCCATATCCGAGCAGCTGGTCCATGCCGTCTACAATACGCAGTTGGAACCAATGCTCCCCACTCCACTATGTGAGGAAAATCTACGCGCACGCTACCCCGATGCTTTTGAAAACTGCAGGCAGAGCAACTTCGCCATAGAGAACATGCCGGGCAAACCGTTGCCCTCATTCTCCTTGCCGCTCACATTCTCCGACTCAGGCGACCGACTCTCATACACAGCCGGCACACAAGCCGAATCACC
This sequence comes from Muribaculaceae bacterium, assembly GCA_011959405.1. GTDB lineage: Bacteria > Bacteroidota > Bacteroidia > Bacteroidales > Muribaculaceae > UBA3263. The sequence goes on along the minus strand of BLLX01000003.1, from coordinate 11,663 downwards.
CACAGTGATCGTGCTCCTCGATGCTGAGTCAGCACTCACTCCGCGACTGGTAGAGCATATCCGCTCCGCCGCTGAACGCACGGCCGTAGCTCCTTCAGTGATATACGCTTTCGTCGGGCGCGACATAGACTTCTGTCGCACAGCCCTTGGCGGAGCGCTGATGGATGGCGAAAAAGCCGTACACGGCGCACGAAGTCTTGCCACAGACTGCGGAGCCGCATCGCTGCCGGCAGTGATGACGTGCGACAGCTCAGGAATCGTAAAATTCGTCACAGTTGGCCTCAACAAACATATCGACACAGACGTTATCAGAATGATAACACTCACGTCTAACTGAACATACACTATGGAAACCGTTTATTTTCAAGGCACACCCTGCCACACTTACGGCACAATGCCGCGGACAGGAGAAAAAGCCCCGTGCTTCACTCTCGTAAGCTCCGATCTGCGAGAAATCCGTTGCACAGACTATCAGGGCACCCGCGTGGTGCTCAACATATTTCCGTCGCTCGACACTCCGGTATGCGCCACTTCCGTGCGCCGTTTCAACAAAGAAGCCGCCGAGTTGCCCGATGTCAAAATCATCAATGTGTCGATGGACCTGCCGTTTGCGGCTCAACGCTTCTGCACGGCCGAGGGCATCAGAGACGCGGTAGTGGCATCGGCGTTCCGCTCCCCTCTGTTCGGCCAGAAATACGGCCTGCAGCTGATCGACGGGCCATTGGCCGGTCTCCTTGCCCGTGCGGTCATCATCATGGACCGCGACCGCAGGATAGTCTATGAGGAACTTGTGTGGGAAATAGCCGATGAGCCGAACTACAAAGCCGCTTTGGAAGCCCTCAAGTCGCTGCACTGACAAGACAAAATACACCCAGATTATATTACGACAATGCGATGGCGTGACAAGGAGTTCACAGCCATCGCATTCTGTTATAAAAACCTGATCAGGCCATCTCCTGTATAAGCAGCATGGCCAGCACTCCGGCCACAAGAGCATAAGTGGCCGGTTTTTCATAACCATGAGAATGGGTCTCGGGGATCATTTCTCCGCTGATCACATAGAGCATGGCTCCACCGGCAAGTCCGAGAAATCCCGGCAAAAAGGCGCCTGACAGTTCTCCGAGCAGATAGCCGGCACCAACACCCGTCATTTCAAGCATGGCTATGGTGAGAGCTATGACCACAGTGCGCACATAGCTTACTCCAGCCATGAGCAACGGGGTCACCACGACCATCCCTTCCGGAATGTTCTGCAGGGCGATCGCCACGGAAACGGCATAAGCATTCGACAGATCCGCCGAATCGTCAAACACCACGCCCGCGGCAATACCTTCCGGAAACTTATGTATGGCAATGGCAAGGACAAACAGCAGAACCTTGTCGAGCGACGAACGCCCGCCGGCACTGCCTGTACGGTCAAGTCCGGCAAGCCCGTGAAGATGCGGCACAAACCTGTCAAGCGCGGCGATGAGAAGCACACCGGCCATCACCCCGACAAACACCTGCCACAGGCCGCCGGCATCCACTGCCGCAAGCGCCGGCATGATCAGTCCGGCTATCGACGCAGCAAGCATCATGCCTGCACAGAATCCCAGAAACACATCATTCCATTTATGAGACACACGCTTGACGACAAGACCGGCCACAGATCCGAGAAGCGAAGCCAACCCCAGGCCGGCCGCACTTATAATAACCTGATTTATCATTTATCTATACTCATTTGACATTTATCACTTATATAACAAATTTCATCCCCGTCGGGCATACGCAAATATACAATAAATCAACAAAGCCGTTCCAAAAAACGGAACGGCTTCATTGTCAATATAACGCGTAGCTCTATTATTTCACCATGATTTTCTTGCCGTTCACAATGAAGAGACCTCCGCGTATAGCATTGTCCACACAGCGGCCCTGCAAATCATAAACGACGGTATTGCCTGAGCCGTCAGTCATTTCAATCTTGTCCAAACCGGTCTCAGTAATGGTCCAAACAACAGAAGTATGTTCATTATAGCCCTTGGCACTACAGAAAAAACGGGCAGGCACATCAAGAGTATAAGTGCCGGGAACGCTGAGATCCAGCCCCGCAATGGTAAATGTAGGCTCTCCTTTGACCGAATCGTCGTAATCCTCGGCCATTTTATTCTTGCTTACGGACATAATAGTCTCTGTGCCTTTCGACAAAGTCACGTCACCGGCCTTATCGTCGTTGAAATTAACGATCATCATGTCAGATTTATCTCCGCAAGCAATGGTAATGGACTCTATCTTGTCCACTTCTCCTGCTCCGGGAGTGATACCTATAGGATAAGTCACGTCGGGAATACCCGCAGTCTCCACGGTGACGCTTGCAGTCATTGCATCCACATAGCTGGTCACGTCATCCTCACCGATAACTACAAAGAATCCGGCAGGAACAGTGAGCGTATATACCCCGACGTCCTCCATAGGTGCATCCAGACGCACACAGTACTTTCCGACAGATTCATCATAGTCCACAGCATCGGCTGTAAACTTCGCGATAACCACATTGTCTGAATCTGTCAGCTCTATTGTACCGTCTCCACTAATCTCGGCATACTCAGGAAGATTAAAGTATATATTGGCTATATAAGGTGCCACACCACCTTCTGCTCCTTCAAACTCAACCGAACCGCCCTTAGCGAATTCTACAAGAGACACACGCCAATTGGCACCGTCGTCGTGCAGATACACCTCCATCGGATCATTGTGAGTGTCAAAACTGAGGAATCCCTCAGGATAAATCACTGTTGCATCGCCCTTGTCATGAATATTCTCAACCCTAAATGTCACATATCCGTCATGCAGAGAAAATTCAATGGATCCAGCTTCACTTTCACTGTCCACCACCGTCACATAATATAACTTCGGAGTACCGACATACTTGCCTGTGGCCAGATTCTTCAGATGATACTTACCGTTTTCATGAGTTGAAGGCACAAACGTCCACCATGTGTTGCGGTCATTGTTCTTCTGGCAGTCCCACTTCAGATTTCCCAGTGAATTGACCGCACCAAGATATCCGTCCTTACGCGACGACTTTTCTCCACGACGTATATTATACAGATTCCATGTCTTGCCGGCATTGTTATTAAGCTCGTTCAAAACCAGAGTCTCCACCGTACCGACAAACGATTCATTTATAATTTCGTCCAGATGGTCGAAAAGGCCAAGCAGCAGTTGCGGCTCAAGCTGATCAACCGTTCCTGCATACTGGCTTATCATATCGGCGACAAACGGCACACTTTCGGAATAGCGCTGATAAAGCGCCTTGACATCCTCAAGGCGCGCAATGATTATATCAAGCTTCTCTTGATCGGTCAAGTCCGTTGCATCCTTGGTGTCGATAGCAAAATAACGACCGTCGGAAGAACCACTGACAGTGTTTATCTCCCATGCTTTATCTGTGCAGGCAAGATTGGCACTCGCCTTCGCGATACCGCAACCCGCCAGCACAGTCAAAGCCGATAAAAGTATTGTTTTCATGATATATAGATAGTTTAATTAATGTATAAAGTCAAAGTTATTTAGTGTCCGGCTCAACAGCCACTCGCACCAGAAGCGATTCACACGGTCCGACACCGGCAGCCTGGTTGCCGAGTTCGCCGTAAGCCAGCTGATAGGGCACATAGAATTCAGATGTCTCTCCCGGCTTCATCAACTGCAGCACCCCGCGCAAGGCCCCGGCCGACGGAGCAGCCACATACAGCATGCGGGGCTGTGTGGTCGAGCTCAGTTCAGTGCCGTCGAGACGGGATATTGTGTACGACGCCATCACACGCTGATTGAGATCCAGAGTCTCACCCGAACCTGGAGTGATGACATGCTGATACACCCCTGACTCCGTTTTGACGAATTCCGTTTTTTTGTCAAGGCCTGAAACGTATGTCTCGCCGAGCATTATATTCTCCTGCCCTTCCTTGGTTGCCTTGGCGGCATCCTTGGCACGCTGTTCGGCACGTATGCCCATCTGACGCTCCATCATGTCAAACTGATTGCGTATGGCCATCAGTTCACCGGAATTGACAGAATCCAGACTCAGAGCCTGAAGCAGAGCCTTGGCAAATGCTTCGCGGCTCACTCCTTCATTCTGCGCAGCATGTATATATGTCTGCAGGGCCTGACTGCCGGAATTGAATCCGTACACATAGCTCATATCGGCAGTGTCGCACTTCAGGGCATCTTTCAGTCCACGGATAAACTCGGCCTTGTTCACGGGCTTTGCTGCATCCTGATTCTGAAGCTGTGAATTAAAAAATCCGCCGATAAAAGCACCTTCTATAGCCACAAGCGAGTCAGAAAAAGAGGTCGCATTCTCCAGATTTCCGCTCAGCATCTCGGTAAGAGTAGCGTTTTCGGCATTCTTGTTGCCGGAAGTGCATGCGGCAGCTCCGCACAACACAGCCAAAGCGGCAGCGGCGATAGTAATATGTTTCATAGTCATTTTACAATTTCAAGCAGTTCAACGTCAAAAATCAGAGTGGCATCCGGACCGATCACGCCGCCGGCGCCATTAGGACCGTATGCAAGAGCCGAAGGTATGTGCAGACGCCATTTCGAACCTACAGGCATGAGCTGCAGTGCTTCCACCCATCCGGGGATCACCTGAGTGACACCGAAAGTAGCAGGTTCGCCGCGCTCCACGGAGCTGTCAAACACAGTGCCGTCGATCAAACGGCCCGTATAGTGTACTTTCACCTGATCCGTAGCCGCAGGTACGGGACCGTCGCCCTGTGTCAGCACTTCATACTGCAGACCGCTGGCTGTTGTCACGATTCCGGGACGTTTGGCATTGTCGGCCAGATAGGCTTCGCCGAGTTTACGGTTCTGTTCTCCGACCTTGGCGGCTTCGGCTTGCTGGCGCTCCTGCATGGCGGTGAAATATTTGCGTATCTCCTCCTTAGCCTCATCGTATGTCATTTTGAGATCCTTGCCTGAAAAGACCGCTGCAACGCCGTCGGCAAAATCAGCCACATTTATTGTCTCGATGCCCGACGCACGAAAATTGTTGCCCATGCTCAAACCCAGAGCATAGCTTATTCGATCGAAATTCTGATCGCTCATAGTTTTATTGTTTTGATTATTATTGAATTTTATTGGTTATACATCTCTCTCAAATCCCGGAAAGCCATACACGCTCTGCAGGATTATTCTTCTTCCGGAAACTTCCGGTAGTACTCATCAAGAATATGGCGAACGTCAAAATAATAGCTCACCGTATCCTTATCGTCCTTTGGCACAACACTGATGTGGTCAAGGCCCGGCGACAGAAATTCATGATTCTTTGCCACCCGACCCATCATGTTCAGCACATAGTACTCATGCTGAGGATTTATCACATACCACGCGCTCTCGGCCGACGTGCCGGTGCCGGTGGTCACTATGGCCTCAAGCAGATGGTTAAGCCTGAACTGCCAGATATTGGCCACATTGTTTTTTTGCTTCTCTCGCAACGCATAGATCATAAAATTAATCTGGCGCAGGTCAAACGGATTGTCCTGAAGCGACAACTCGGCATATTTGATTATAGAATCACATTCCGAGCGCGAATGACGCGATTTATAGTACAGCTCCTCTATCAGACCGGCGTATGCCGAACGGCGGTAAGGGTTGAAATCCTCCTGAAACAAGGCCCCGAGATACAGATGTCGATAGTCCTCCCATGTCTGAATGGTCTCGTTGCGCTCATATTCAGCCATAAGTTTAGGATAATAATATTTTGAATCGGGATTTGTCACCTCCGACCTTATCATCTGCAGATCGGGCTTGACCGGCTCCCTGAAAGCCATAAGCGCCAAAGCCGCAAGCAATATCGGTATCAGCTTATTCATTTCCTTAATATCTTTGATTGCAATCACGCAAAGTTATGGAATTTCGCAGATATTTGCAACAGACGGACGAAAGCTGTCCGACAGCTTAATATCCGTCAGACAGCTTTCGCGTCAACAGGCTCTGCGCAAGGAGTGTCCGTAGAATCGGCCTTACCGCGTCATCGCGACGCAGATCGGCACACAGTGTATGAAATTTTGTCCGGACACTCCCGCTACAGAGCAGAAATCATGTGTTTTTTCTACAGGATCACTTTCTCAGCTCTGGAGCCTTGAACCCGGACATATACACCGGACACTGTCGGACTCTCCACCCTGACCCCGCCTATGGTAAACCACACGGTCTCGCATTCTGCGTCATTGTCAGAAGAGATTTCGACAATGCCTGTAGCAGTGCCTTCATCCACAAAAGAGACCGGAGTGAACTGCAGGCTGACATCCTTGCCGTTTGAATAAACCGACGTAAATCCTGTCACATAGTATCGCACTGTCTGATCATCAGGATATGCTACACCGTAGTTGCTGTTAAGATATGCATTGTAAGTATTGCCGTCAGAATCGGTAAAGACAGCATTGTTTTCTTTAACTCCGGAAATGCCTACAGCTCCCAGAGTCAGATATGAATTGAGGGCATACCTGCTCATATCGGCCAGCGATGTGACTGTCTGCGGCTCCACCTCACCGGCATCCTCTCCTCTTGGACCGCACACCGGTCCGGCCAGCTCCGGCAAACCTTTAAACTCATCATACCTGCCATAGAGATATTGCAGCGTATTTCCGTTGACATACACATCGTCGACAGCACCGAAACAAAGCACGTTGCTACCCTGTCCGTCGGTGACATACATATAGTCGCCATTCTGATATATCACGGTAAGCGGACCGTTTACCCGCACCTTATCCGCAGGCTTCTGATCAAGGAATTCTGCAAGCGACATCATTTCAGGCACCTTGACCTCCAGCGTGGCCACTGCCGAACTCTCCTCGCCGAGATATGCTATGGCCTTGACCGTAGTGGTCCGATCCACGCTGAACGGCTGATATGGAATAGACCGGTCGGTAGGTGCGGATCCATCAATGGTGTAATATAACAACGCACCTTCCGTCTCACATGAAATAGTCACATTATTTTCATCATCGGCCACGATGACTGGTGTGGCTACCGCCGACGTCTCCGACACCTTGCGATAAAGCGCTATATCACTCTGACCGGATCCATAACATGAAAACAAATCACCTGACGAATTATATCTTATCCAGTTTTTGGAGATATTGGTGGTAAACTTAACGGTTGCCACACCAGCATCAGACACCACGATAGTAGCCACCGCTTTTATCTCGGTTGCACCCTCCAAATAATTCTTATCATTTACTGGATTGTACAAATACTGACCTGACAGATCTCCATTAGTCACTTTCAAAGCCCAGCCAGCATCTTGTCTAACAAGCTGTACCCAAGCCACCTGATCAGACGGATTTTCAATATTATTACCGAATTTAACGGCAGCTACGGCAGGCCTGTTATTCTTCTTTACAGCATTGCCCATGGCCATATCGAATTCAGCAGCGGCGATTATATACATGTCTCCAGCCACAAGCTCATCTTCCGAGGTAACAAGAGAAAACACTCCCTGCACCCTATAAACATACGTTACAGAAGAGACCGGGCTATTATTCATCCCATCTTTCACTGCCATAGCCTTCACTGTTGCGGACGATGTAAGCTGGAAAGGAGCGGAATACATATCGGACTCAACCGTAGGCACTGAGCCGTCTATAGTATAATAGACCGTAGCACCTTCTGTGTCACAGCCGATCGTCACAGTATTGTTCCCTTCACTCAACTCCGAGCCATCGGCCGGAGAAATGACCGGCGCAGCAACAGTTTCCGTCACAGTGCCTCCGTCGGCAATAGTCACAGTCATAGTATTAATACGAACTTGTGCGGTATTTATAAACGAAAACTGATCAACTGGTGATGAAACGCTGAACTCTGCATGCTGTGCTGTATTGCCTGCAGAAGCGATAACGCCATTTTGATCCGAGATAAGTCCATCAAGCGTATTTTTGGAGGTTTCAGCCGACGTAAATGTTACCTTTACAATATTGTCAGATATAGAGTTCACTGTCAATCCGTCTCCTTTGTAAAATCTTAGTTGTCCACCTGTATAATATGTAACAGACTGACTTTTACGGGTACTTGTCACTGTAATCCCATTGTTGACATCCGTAGAAGCATTTTTTTGAGTTATACCAGACAAGTCAATCACCACGTCGGTGTCTGCATACATCAGCCCTGAAAATACACTGACACATGCCACAATCATAAGTAATTTTTTTAACATAGGAGTGTGATAGATCGGTTGCGCCACCCAATCCTCTACATGGCAAGACATAAAAAAAGGTGTGAGGATTGCATTCTCTGTCCTCACCCCCTATTCCGGTCTTGCCTTACCTATCTCGTGAATGAGAACAACAGCCCCACACCAGATAGGTATATTATCTCCCCACATCATAGCAAAATGACAGGGAGTAACAATCTATCGGAGTGGGTGCTATTGTCCGGATCATCTTCACGAGAATTCTAACGGGCAAGTTTGAATAGAGAAGATAAAACGTCGAATAACACCCTTTTGGTGATATAAATCACGGGGAGCTGTTGACTCTTTAGTAACACCCCTCCCGTAACTGACGGCAAAATTACATGTTTTTCACCAATCTCAGAAATTATTTGTCTAATTTCTACCGCCTTCGCATCCGTTCCATATTAAATAAGCGTAAAAATCACCGTAATTGATTTTTTTATTGTCCGTGTGGACAATATTCGCTATCTTTGCCGTAATTTTGAAATATATTAACCCTCTTACCAGTAAAAAAATCTTCTAACCATTTCAGCTAAATCATGAGTACTCAGACTCGTAAACCGAACTACACATTGCCTATCGTGGTAATGTTTTTCCTGTTCGCGATGATTTCGTTCGTGACCGGATTCCAAAACCCATTTGGCGTGATCCTTAAAGCCCAGCTCGGACTCAGCAACTTCCAGAGCCAGCTCGGTGCCGCAGCAAACTTCATTGCATACGCCATCATGGGCATACCGGCAGGCATTCTTCTCCAGCGCAAAGGCTATAAATTCTCAGCCATATCAGCAGTACTCGTCGGTCTCGTCGGCGTGGTGATCATGTTCCTGTCGTCGCTTGTCGAAGGCCAGCAGCTTATTTTCACCATCTATCTCATAGGCGCCCTTGTAGCCGGATTCTCCATGTGCATGCTCAACACCGTGGTTAACCCGATGCTCAACACTCTTGGCGGCGGCGGCAAGACCGGCAACCAGCTGATCCAGTTCGGCGGCACCCTCAACTCTCTGGCAGCCACCATCTGCCCGATCTTTGTTGGTATCCTCATCGGCAACGTCAGCAAAGAGACATCGCTGATCGACGCCCAACCCGCGCTCTATGTGGCAGGCGGCGTGTTCCTGCTTGCATTCGTGGTGCTCGCTCTCGCCAAACTCCCCGAGCCCATTCTTGACGAAATCAAGGCCAACAAAGCTGCCGGCAAGGCCGCTGCTGCGGCTCCCTCGCTCGGTGGCGCGCTCGGCTTCCGCCACTTTGTGCTCGGCGCCATTGCCATCTTCCTGTATATCGGCATCGAAATCGGCATTCCCCAGATCGCCAACGTCTACATGACAGCCCAGACAACCGAACAGGCCCAGGAGACCATCCGTCTCTACGAAGCACAGAACACAGTAGCGGAAACTGTCGACCCCATGGCTGCCGTTGTAGCTGAAGAACTTGCTACCGCCGAAGCTGAAGAAACAGCAACCGAAGCCCTCAACCACGAAGAAGAAGGCTTCATAGCCGCTTCTACTGAAATGGCCGATCCGTCGGCCGCAGGCATAGCCGAAGCCACCGCACAGGAAGAATCAGCCAAGTGCACCGGCAATGACTGCTGTGACAAGAAAGTGATCACGGTTGATGAATATGAAGCAGCACAAGCCATTGTAAACGGCGACATCAAGCCCGGTCTCGGTATCGGCGCGGCAATTGCAGGTGCTCTTGTGGGCATGTATTGGTTCATGATGCTCATAGGCCGTCTGGTAGGCGGCGTGGTAGGCGGCAAAATCTCCAGCCGCGCAATGCTCACAGGAGTTGCTTCACTGTCTCTGATTCTTATTTTGGCCGGCATATTCGCCGATCCCGCCACCACAGTGAGCGCACCCGGCTTCTCGTCCGACGGCGGATCCCTCTCGTTCGGAATGTTTGAGGTACCCATCAATATTCTGTTCTTCGTTCTTTGCGGTCTGTGCACCTCTGTGATGTGGGGCGGCATCTTCAACCTCGCGGTCGAAGGTCTCGGCAAATACACAGCCGTAGCTTCAGGATTCTTCATGGTGATGGTGTGCGGCGGCGGCATCATCCTGCCTATCCAGGCAGGCATTGCCGACAGCTTCGGCTACCTTTCATCATACTGGGTTCTGGTGGCATGCGCCGCATACCTGCTCTTCTACGCCCTTATCGGCAGCAAAGTGAGCAAACGCGACGACAGCGCAGCCTGAAAAATCTCAGACTGACAATCCATCTCACGAAATAACCAAAAGGACTTTAAGGGCACAAACCCTTAAAGTCCTTGTTTCCTAAACCACTTATTTATATACATCCACAACAATGGCAAACTGGTTTGAATGCAAAGTCACATACCATAAAATCGTAGAAAACGGTCTCCAGAAGAAAGTCACCGACACTTTCATGGTCGACGCACTCTCTTTCACAGAAGCAGAAGCGAGAGTGACAGAGGAAGTGACCCCGTTTGTAAGCGGCGACTTCTCCGTGGCATCCGTGAAACGGACAAAGATAGGCGAAATATTCCGCGATGACTCTGCCGACAAATGGTATCTGGTCAAAGTCGCCTTCATCACCATCGATGAAAAAACCGCAGCTGAAAAGAGAGCGGTATCGCTGATTCTGGTGGCCGGCAGCAATTTCAAGGACGCATACGACAATTTCATGGATGGCATGAAGGGCACACTCGCCGACTTTGAGATCGTATCAATAGCCGAGACTCCCGTATTGGACGTCTACAATGCAAAACTCGATGCAGGAAGTCAGCCGGCAAATCAGTAAATACCGCGGCATACTTCCCCAGGGAGTACAACTTGTGGCGGTAAGCAAATTCCATCCGGCGGAAGCCGTGGCCGAAGCCTATGCCGCCGGACAGCGCATATTCGGCGAAAGCCGCGCCGACGAATTGGTTGCTAAAGCAGCTGCTTTGCCCGACGACATAAAATGGCATTTTATCGGACACCTTCAAACCAACAAGGTGCGTCGGATCATTCCCCATGTGGACACTATACAGTCCGTCGACTCCGAACGGCTGCTACGCCTTATTGACGAGGAAGCTCTCAGAGCCGGCCGCACCACCTACGTGCTGCTGCAGGTACATGTAGCGGCCGAAGAGAGCAAAACAGGCTTCACTCCCGATGAACTTCTACAAGTTGCCGCCAGATACGCCCATGAACTGCGCGCAATTCGCATAAAAGGCGTGATGGGCATGGCCACCAACACCGACGACTCCGACAGGATAAACGCCGATTTCCAAGCCATAGCCGCCACCTCGCAACGACTCAGGCAGATTTTACCCGAAGCCACTGAAATAAGCATGGGCATGAGCGGCGATTTCATGCATGCCATAGCCCATGGCGCCACTATGGTGAGAATCGGAACGGACATATTCGGATCACGATATTAACAGCTACATCATCAATTCACACATTTTACACGGCTTTTTCATTTAAGATAAAATAAAGTGTATACC
>BLLX01000002.1 GCA_011959405.1 Muribaculaceae bacterium | reverse complement strand
ATTTTGATGTATATGTTGCCAATATGAATCCGGCGGAAACAAGTATAGTATTTATGCAATGGGCCGGTGACAATTTTGTCATCGGCCCATTGCCTATCAATAAAGGTTGTAGGTCTTATTAGAATTCGGCGTTGCCGGGAGTGCGAGGGAAGGGGATCACGTCGCGGATGTTTGTCATGCCGGTAACGAAGAGCACCAGTCGCTCGAAGCCAAGACCGAAGCCGCTGTGGGGCACAGTGCCGAAGCGGCGGGTGTCGAGATACCACCACATGTCTTTCATCGGAATGTTGAGCTGCTCGATGCGCTGCTGGAGTTTGTCGTAGTCGGCTTCACGTTCAGATCCGCCTATGATTTCACCGATTTTCGGGAAAAGTACGTCCATGGCCCTTACGGTGCGTCCGTCCTCGTTCTGCTTCATGTAGAACGCCTTGATCTCCTTGGGGTAGTCTGTAAGAATCACGGGGCGCTTGAAGTGCTCTTCCACGAGATAGCGCTCGTGTTCGCTCTGCAGGTCCGTGCCCCAGTCTACGGGGAATTCAAATTTACGGCCGGAGTTTTTCAGTATCTCCACGCCTTCGGTGTAGGTGAGACGGACAAACTCGCTTTTCACCACTTCTTCAAGACGGCTTATGAGTTCCGGGTCATACATCTGCTGGAGGAATTCAAGGTCATCGCGGCAGTTGTCGAGAGCATAGCTGACACAGTATTTGATGAAATCCTCGGCCAGATCCATGTTGTCGGTGATGTCGTAGAAGGCAATTTCCGGTTCGATCATCCAGAATTCCGAGAGATGTCGGGGGGTATTGGAGTTTTCTGCGCGGAAAGTGGGTCCGAATGTGTAGATGGCGCCGAGAGCCGTGGCTCCGAGTTCGCCTTCAAGCTGACCGGACACGGTCAGTGCCGCAGGCTTTCCGAAGAAGTCTGACGAGTAGTCCACCGATCCGTCTTCAAGGCGTGGAGGATTGTTGAGATCGAGAGTGGTGACCTGAAACATTGCTCCGGCACCTTCGCAGTCGCTGGCGGTGATCAGAGGGGTGTGGAGATAGAAGAAGCCGCGTTCCTGAAAGAATTTGTGGATGGCGAAGGCCAGAGCCGAGCGTACGCGCAGCACTGCTCCGAATGTGTTGGTGCGGGGGCGCAGGTGGGCTTTCTCGCGCAGGAATTCAAGAGTGTGGCCTTTCTTTTGCAGCGGATAGATTTCGGGATCGGCTGTGCCGAAAATCTCAAGAGTTTCGGCCTGTATCTCGCATGTCTGTCCTTTGCCCATGGATTCGACAAGTTTGCCGGTCACATGGATGCTTGATCCAGTGGTGACAGGGCGCAACTGATCTTCAGAGAAACGCTGCATGTCGAATACTATCTGGATGTTGCGTATGGTGGAACCGTCGTTGAGCGCCACGAACTGTACGTGTTTGTTGCCGCGGCGGGTACGCACCCATCCCATCACGCTGACATCGCTACCGATAAGTCCGGGAGCGAAAATGTCAACTATTTTAGTCCGTTTCATGAGTTTGAGAAATGTGAAAATTGTGAGGTGAAGTTTGATCCTTATTCAAATGAACCCATTTTGAGGTAGTTGACTTCTTCCTGAGTGAGGTAGCGCCAACGTCCGCGCGGCAGATTCTTTTTGGTGAGACCGGCAAAGTAGACACGGTCGAGTTTGGTCACGTGATAGCCGAGTGACTCGAAGATGCGGCGCACGATGCGGTTGCGTCCCGAGTGGATTTCGATGCCGGCCTGATTGCGGTCGGTTTCGGTGGCATAGCTGATGGCGTCAGCATGGATCGGGCCGTCATCCAGGTCTATGCCGTCGGCGATCCGCTGCATGTCGTCTTCCGATATGTCCTTGTCGGTCCAGACGTGATAAATCTTTTTCTTGACATACTGGGGATGTGTGAGCTTGGATGCCAGATCGCCGTCGTTGGTGAGCAGAAGTACTCCGGTGGTATTGCGGTCCAGACGCCCCACGGGATATATGCGTTCCTCGCATGCGTTTTTCACCAGGTCCATCACCGTGAGACGTCCGTTGGGGTCGTCGCTGGTGGTCACGCAGTCTTTCGGCTTGTTGAGCAGGATGTAACATTTGCGTTCGGAGGTCACGACTTTGTCGCGGAATTCCACCACGTCTTTTGCCGTGATCTTTGTGCCGAGTTCGGTGACGACGTTGCCGTTGACCTTGACCATGCCGTTCTGGATATGTTCGTCGGCTTCGCGGCGAGAGCAGATTCCGGCGTTGGCCATGAATTTGTTCAAACGTATCTCTTCGTTCGGATCCACTTCGGGCTGTTCGTATTCCACACGTTTGGGACGTGGCACGAAGCTCTTGCCTGGACGGGGGAAGGACTGTCCCTGCTGCTGGTAGCGACCTCCGCCGGCATTGTTGTAGCGACGTTTTTGTGGTGCTCCGTTATTGTTTCCGTAACCGTTGTTATGGCTGCCGTAGCGGTTGCCCTGGTTGTAGCGTGGCTGATAGCCGGTCTGCTGCGGTTCGCCGTCGGCTCCGGTGTTGTTGTAGCGGGGTTTATAGCCGCCTTGCTGACGTGGCTGATATCCTCCCTGTTGACGGTTCTGGTTGTAACGTGGCTGGTATCCACCCTGCTGGCGGTTGTGATTATAGCGTGGCTGATAGCCGCCATGTTGCATCTGCTGTTCGCCGTCGTTGCCTGCTATGGCATCGTCAGAGACGGTGTTGCTGTGATTGTAGCGCGGCTGGTATCCTCCGCCGTTGTTTCCGTAGTTGTTGTAGCGGTTGCCCTGATTATTGTAACGCGGCTGATATCCGCCCTCGCGGTTCTGGTTATAGCGCGGCTGGTATCCGTTTTGCTGGCGTGGCTGATAGGGCCTTGGCTGATATGTTCTGCGCGGCTGTTCGTCGCTGCCGTAGTTCTGGTTGTGTTCATCCCGTGGGGTGGTGGAGCGTTCGCCGTAAGTCACTTTTTCAAAGCGTGATTCGGAGGATGCTCCGGCCGATGCTCCGATGCGCGGGCGTTTAGGCTTCTTTTCGTTGCTGCTGTTCGTGTCCATAATTTCTTGTCTCAAATAATTGAAGTGTGGTAATAATAATATATGTATGATCTTGCCGGCATCACGCCGGTTCCCTTAGTGTTGAATCGGTAGGCTATGCTGTCTGTCAGGAATATCAGTTACAAAATTATGAAAAAAAGTTTTTATCTCAAAGGCTATAACGAAAAATTCCCCGTAAAGGTTCCGTCAGTCTATGCTGTCGTAGTCGTCTGTGTCGTCGTCAAGATCGTCAAAGTCCCATCCGTCGGAATCAAATATGTCGGCGGTGAAACGGCTCAACTCGCGTCCTTCGCGTTTGGTGGGACGGCCAAGTCCTTTGCGCCGGTCAATGAATCCGCTGATTTTTACAACTTCAAGCAGATCCAGTTCGCTCTGGGGGGTAACGTTTTCCATATAGTCCGGCACGAGTTTAGCTCCGAGACGGTTTTGCACAGTGTCCTTTACCAGAAATGAATATGTGACCGGCGGTTTGCGCACCTTGATCATATCGCCCGGCTTGACCGTCCTGCTCGGTTTGGCCGGAGCGTCGTTCAGTAGCACGCGTCCTTTCTTGCATGCGTCTGTGGCTACGGTGCGTGTCTTGAACACACGCACAGCCCATAGCCATTTGTCGATTCTCGCTTCTGCCATATTAATTATTTATTGTTGTAGTCGCACATGGCGGTCTGTATGCCTGCCAGACAGAATGTCTTGATAGCGTCGATGGCCACTTCTATGCGCGGTTTCATGTCCTGACACTGCTGTGGGGTGAAGCGTCCGAGTACGTATTCTACCTGCATGCCGCGCGGATAGTCATTGCCTATGCCGAACCTCAGGCGCGGGTAGGCCTGTGTGCCGAGCATTGCAGCTATGTTTTTCAACCCGTTGTGGCCTGCGTCGCTTCCTGACGATTTCATTCTTATGGCTCCGAAGGGCAGGGCCACGTCGTCGACAAGCACCAGAATGTGATCCACCGGGATTTTTTCCCGTTCAGCCCAGTAGCGCACGGCGTTGCCGGACAGGTTCATGTATGTGGACGGCTTGAGAAACACCAGCTGTTTGTTTTTGATGCGTCCGCGGCCCACATCGCCGTAACGTTCGGTGGTGAAAGAGATATTGGACGCCTCTGCCAAGGCGTCCAATATCATAAATCCTATGTTGTGGCGGGTCTGGCGGTATTCATCGCCGATGTTCCCGAGCCCAACAATAAGGTATTTCATAGGCTATGGTCTATATTTCTATATATAGCTTTGTGGAAATTACTTGCCGGCGGCAGCTGCGGCTGCGGCACCACGTGCGGCACGTGTCAGGGCCACTGCGCATACCACGGCGTTTTTGGCATTGAGCATTTCCAGGCCTTCGAAGTGGAGGTCGCCCACCTGAATGGTCTTGCCAAGGCCGAGATTGTCGACATTGATGACGAGCTTTTCGGGTACGTTGGTGTAGATAGCCTTGACGCGGAGTTTCTTCATGGAGAGCTGGAGTTTACCACCGGCTTTCACACCTTCCGCATGGCCTTCGAGCTTGACGGGCACTTCGATAGCTACGGGCTTCTGCTCATTAACTTCGAGTAAGTCAATGTGGAGGATGGTGTCTTTTACGGGGTGGAACTGTATGTCTTTGAGCACCACCATGTGCTTTTCGTCATTGACGGTCAGTTCTACGGCGAAGATCTCGGGAGTGTAGATGAGCTTGCGCACGTTGTCCTGTGTCAGGGTGATGTCGGTGGTGATAATTGCTTTGCCGTCTTCGATTTCCACCAGTTTCTGGCCGGGTTTGAGAGTGCCGGAGAAGGGGAGGGTCACTAATGCGCCGCCGTTGATGACTGCGGGGATCTTGCCTTCTGCGCGGAGGGCCTTGGTGGCTTTCTTGCCGAGGTCTGTACGGGGTTCGGCTGTCAGTTGAAATACTTTCATCTGTGTTTTTGTTAAAATGTGTTACTCAAAATTAAACTTGTAGATTTAATTTCCCATCACACGGAAAATCGACCGCAAAGTTACTAAAAAAATCTGACGGTCACAAATCTTTTGGAAACTGACGTACTATGGCGACAAACTGTAGCCAGAACCGTTCGGTTTTTACTTCTCCTATGCCGGAGATGCGGCTGAACGAGTCTTTGTCGAGAGGGCGTATGCGCGCAATTTCCGTCAGTGTTTTGTCGCTCATTATAATGTATGGCGGCACTTTGTCGCGGTGGGCCAGCACAAGGCGCTGTTGTTTCAGGGCCTTGATCAGGGCTGGATCCGGTTTCGCGGTATCGTCGTCGGCAGCGACGGTTTTCGACTTATGTGGTCTGGAGGTGGTTTTACTGCCTGAGGAACTTTTGGCTGACGGTTGTGTGGATTGAAATCTGGCCAAGGTGGCGGTGGCCTGTCCTGTCAGCACTTTGGCTCCGTAAGGTGTGACTTTGAGGTGGTTGGCTTCTTCGTAAGCGATTTCTATGAATCCGAGCTGAAGCATCTGGGATAGATACGCATTCCATTCGGCATGAGTGAGATCACGTCCGGCTCCGTATGTCTTGAGTCGGTTGAATCCTCTTGACATCAGTTCGGCCCGCGCCGAGCCGCGGAGGATGTCTATCACCATATTTATGCCTGCTTTTTCGCCGGTGCGCATTATGGCACTGAGGGCTTTCTGAACCAGAATGGTTCCGTCGAAGCGCTGTGGAGGAGATAGGCACACGTCGCAGTTGCCGCAGTCGTGTGTGGCTGTTTCCGAAAAATAGCTCAGGAGAACTCGCCGGCGACAGATGCGTGATTCGGCATACTGTCGCATACGGGTGAGTTTTTCGATGTTGATGCTCTGGCGTTCGCCCTGCTCGATGAAACTTTGCAGGGTGGCAATGTCGGCAAACGAATAAAACATAAGCGCTTCCGCGGCCATGCCGTCGCGTCCGGCCCTGCCGATCTCCTGATAGTAGCCTTCGATATTGCGCGGCAGGTTGTTGTGGATCACATAGCGGATATTGCTTTTGTCGATGCCCATGCCGAAAGCAACTGTGGCGCACACCACCTGCACCCGGCCGTGGATGAAATCCTGCTGTGCGGAGTCGCGCTGTGCGGCCGACAGTCCGGCGTGATATACCGTGGCGCTATATCCTCGGGCTTTCAGATCCTTGCACATGGATTCCGCGCTTTTGCGTGAGATGCAGTAGATGATGCCGGAGTCGTCGGCATATCGTTCGATCATGTCGGCGATGATCCGCATTTTGCGCTCCTTGCCCGGATTCTGCATGACCGAGAGCGATATGTTGGGACGGTCGAAGGAGCTGATGAACGCAGCCGGTTCATTGAGTGTGAGACGTGAGGATATATCGTCGCGCGTGAGTCTGTCGGCCGTGGCTGTGAGCGCGATCACCGGCACATGAGGGAAAAGGTCCTTGATACGTGACAGTCGTGCATATTCCGGACGGAAATCATGGCCCCACTGCGATATGCAGTGAGCTTCGTCGATGGCAAATAGTGATATGCGCATACCTGACGGCCACCGCTCGATGTCGAGCAACAGGCGTTCCGGCGATATATACAGCAGTTTGATGTGGCCGCGCTGCAGTTCTTCGGTCACATGGGCGTTCTGGGCGTCTGTCTGGTTGGAGTGGAGTGCTGCGGCAGGTATGCCGTTGGCCACCAGAGCCTGAACCTGATCGTTCATGAGAGCAATGAGCGGCGAGACCACAATGGCCACACCGTCCTGGATAAGAGCCGGAATCTGGTAGCACAGTGATTTTCCGCCGCCGGTCGGCATCAGCACCAGGCAGTCGCGACCTGATGTCACGGCGCGTATGATCTCAAGCTGGCGTGGACGGAAAGAACTATAGCCGTAAAACCGGCGTAACATGGCCAAAGCCTTGTCGTCAATAGGCGTTGGCTTCTCCATGAATGGCGTTTGCGACGGTCTTTACTATGATTTTTATGTCAAGCATGAATGACCAGTGTTCGATATACCATACGTCGCGGTCCACCCGCCCCTGCATTTTCCAGAGTTCGTCGGTATTGCCGCGGAAACCTGTGACCTGTGCCCAGCCTGTTATGCCGGGCTTGACCATGTGGCGTATCATGTAATGGTCGATCAGTTCGCGGTATTGTTCGGTGTGGGCGAGCATGTGAGGGCGAGGGCCGACTATGGACATGTCGCCGCGCAATACGTTGATGAACTGTGGAAGCTCGTCGATGGATGTGCGCCGCAGGAAGTCTCCCACTTTGGTTTTGCGTGGATCGTTGCCTGTGGCCTGACGGGAGTCGGCATCGGCATTCACGCGCATGGTGCGGAACTTCAGGCAGTTGAACTCGCATCCGCGGTAGCCTGTGCGCTTCTGTCTGAAAAATACCGGTCCGGGCGACGAGAATTTCACGGCTATGGCCACCGGAATGAACACTATCGGCGAGCATATCAGCACCATGGATGAGAAAGCGATGTCAAAACTCCGTTTCAGCAGCCTGTTGAGTGGCTGGGTGAGTGGATTGACCCGTGGCGTGAGCACCGGCAGGTCTCCTACGTTGTTCAGTTCGAACCGCCGGCCTACATATGGCGATATGTTGGGCACATAGTGGAAATCGGCCATGGTGTCGTCGGTGATTTTTACTGTGCTGAGCAGCAATGACTCAGGTTCGCCCACAAGAGTGTAGAAAACTTCGTCCACATTATGGCGGCGTATGTATTCCTCGAGAGTGTCGAGCGGACCGGCGTATGTGCCGGTGAATCCTGCTGTCGGAGCATCGTCGAAAAACCCGAGGATTCGGTATCCGTAGCCCGCGTCGGATGTGAGTATGTCGTGCAGGCGTCTGGCTGTGGGGTTGGTTCCCACGATAACCACCCGGTGGTAGTTGCGCCCGTGCAGACGCAGACGTTTGACCATCAGGCGGCTGATGGTCCATGACATCGGCAAGGCCAGCAGCATCATGGCATAAAATTCCACATAACACATTCCCGAGAAGTCATTGGCTCTCAGGAATGCGAGTATGGATATGAAGAACAGTGCATGGACGCCCACGGCCTGCAAAGCCGCTGTGGCTATGCGGTCAATGTGGGCGGTGCGCTGTTTTCTGGACGATGAAATCCATAGAATAACCGGCAGGTAGCAGACGGAGACCATCAGCCATTTCAGACGGGTGTCTGTCATGTCTACTTCCGGATTGATGATACAGAGAATGGCAAACAGCACATTCACCAGCATCAGATCCAATACATTCAGACCCCATTGGATGAAGCGGCCGTATTTACCTTTGGCGTTTTCCTCAGGCATTTCCGGGTGTGGTTTATTTCAGCTTGCTGTCGATCAGAGCTATTTTCTTTTCTATGTTCGTCTGGTCATCGCGCAGGCGGGATATGCGCCGCTGTATGTCATTGAGCATGGCTTCTCCGCTTTTTGTGCGCGAATTGAAGAATCCGAGATTGTTTTCAAATGTTTTGATCTCGGAGCGTTTCATTTCCAGAGAACGCATGAGTTTGTCGCGTTGGCGCATGAGTTCGCGGCTGTCGCCCGACATTTCATCGACCGATGCTTCGAATGCAGCCATGCCGGCCTTGGCGGTGCTCATATCGAGTTCGTCGTATAGGCGGCTCACCTCTGCGCGGTAGGCGTCGTGCAGTTTGTCTTTGTCGCGGAAAGGCACATGGCCGATCTGCTGGTATTTACCCATCAGTTCTCTGACTGAAGCCTTTGCGGCCGCAATGTCGGCAGCTCCTTCGGCTGTGATGGCGCGGAGCTGCTCAATAATGGCTTTCTTTTCCTTGAGGTTGGCCTGCTCTGTGCGTCGTGTATCGGAACCGGTCTGCTTTTTCTGTTCGAAGAAATAGTCGCAAGCTGCGCGGAATCGTGTCCACACGGCGTCGCTCTGTTTCTTGGGCACGGCACCGATGGATTTCCATTCGTTTTGCAGCGCTATTAGTTTGTCGGTGGTCTTTTTCCAGTCGGTCGAGTCTTTCAGTTCTTCTGCTTTTTCGCAGAGAGTCAGTTTCTTGGCAAGATTTTCGCTCAGGTCATCCTTTACCGACTTGAAATATGTTGCCTTGGAGGAGAAGAAGTTATCGCAAAGACTGCGGAAACGGGTAAACAGGGCTGCATTGGTCTTACGTGATGCAAATCCGAGCTTTTTCCATTCTTCCTGTGCCTGCAGCACAGCCTTGGTTTTTTCGTCCCATGCCGCAAATGATTTCAGTTCGTCAAGACTGATGGCCTCAATTTGTTCGCAAAGAGCGTTTTTGGCTTCTTCATTGGCGCGTTCGGCGGCTTTGCGTTCTTCAAAAAATGCCTGATATTTTTTGTTGATCACAGCGGATGCGTCTTTGAAGCGATTCCAGATATCTTCACGCTGCTCTTTTGCTACCGGGCCGATTTCACGCCATTTGTCATGAAGGTCCTGAAGGCGGCGGAATGCCACCACCACGTCGGGTTCTTCCGACAGGCGTTCGGACTCTTCGCAGATAAGGAGTTTGCTCTCGAAGTTTTTGCGGAAATCAAGGTCGCGCAGATCTTTGTTGACTTTCAACTGGTCGTAGAACTTTTCAGTAGCTGTCTGGTAGCGTTTCCAAAGGTTCGATACTTCTGGAGCGGGCACTTCGCCGATGGCTTTGAACTGCTGCTGCAGTTCGCGGACTTTGTCCAAATGACGATGCACGTTGTCTGTGTCTTCAGACGCTGCGTCGATCTCGTCGATCACGGCATTTTTCTTGTCAAGATTTATCAGGCGTTCTGCTTCCTGGGCAGCTGCAAGTTCCGCTTTTTTCTCCTTTATGATGTTGAGCGCTGCTTTAAAAGCATCCTCATGCTCGTCAGGAAGGGCGGCAAAAGCGGCTTCTTCGTTCCCTTTGGCGAGAAACTCCGCCTTTTCAGCAGCCAGTTCGTCATGACGTATGGCAAAAAACTGCACTTTAAGCCTGTTGACTTCTTCGCGGGTGATCTCAGCGGCGTCTTTTTGCGATATTTTTTCAAGAGCGGCCACAATTTCCGTTTTGCCCATGGGGGCGGCGGCTACGGTGGTGGTTTCGGCTGTTTCCGCGTTTTCTTCAGGAGTGATGAATGCGTCTCCGGCTGTCTCTTCCGGAGTCGTCAAGGGTTGATCGTGCAGTTTCATGTTGTTGCTATTAAATTGGTTAGGTGTGTAGGAGGAGCCGCCAAAGGCGTTGTCTGACGGCTATAATCAATTGTTTTATTCGACACCAAAAGTAGCAAAAAATTATAATAAACGCAAATCCGCATAAAAAATATTTTTTGGTGTGTGGGAATATAATAAGCGGCACGTGTGTTACGTTAATTTTAGCGAATGATAGCAGTAAAACATATTTTGGCCGCAGTCGTTTCGGTGGCCTGCGTCGCTCTGCCGGGGTTTGCGCAGGTTGGCGGCAGTACGGCATATAATTTCCTGAATGTCAGCACATCGTCGCGCATCTATGGTCTCGGTGGAGTGAACATCTCGCTTGTAGATGACGATATTCTGTTGACCGGTCAAAATCCGGCATTGCTCGGACCGGAAATGTCGAATTCGGTGGCTTTCAGTTATATGCGCTATGTCGGCGGGTCAAATTTCGCTGCGTTGAAATATGCCCGAGCTGCCGGTGAGAATGGCGCATGGAGCGCGTCGGTCGACTATTTTGGCTACGGTTCCATCAAATCGGCCGATCCTTACGGTGCTATTACCGGATCTTTTTCGCCGGCCGATCTGGCGTTTACCGGATCATATTCGCATAATCTCGGTGAGAGATGGCGCGGCGGATTCAATCTGAAACTGATCTACAGTTCTTATGACGCATATTCTGCTTTTGCCATCGCCACTGATCTCGGTGTCAATTATTTTGATGACGAGCATGACAGTTCGTTATCATTGGTGGTGTCGAATCTCGGCGGTCAGGTGAAGCGTTTCAATGATACTCACGACAGACTGCCTATAGATGTAAGGCTCGGATGGTCCAAAGGGCTTGGTTCGACTCCGATCACCCTTAACATAACAGCGTGGAACCTGACCCGATGGAAAATGCCGTACTGGGATAATGGTGACGGCTCGGAAGCGGCTGTTAAGAAAGACGGTTTTACGGGCAATCTGTTCCGTCATCTGATTTTTGGCCTGGAGTGGAAACCTTCGGACAATTTCTATCTGGATCTTGCCTATAATTATAAGGTGCGTACAGACATGAATAATTTCTCGCGTAATTTTCTGAGCGGTTTCAGTGTGGGTGCTGGTCTGAAAGTGAAAATGTTTGGAGTGGGAGTGGCGTTTGCCCAGCCCCACGCCGGTGGCGCCACTCTCATGCTGAATCTATCGACCAATCTGTATGAATTCTGATAAATAATACAATACGAAAGATGAAAAATATCATCATTGCCATAGACGGGTTTTCTTCATCCGGCAAAAGTACGATGGCTAAGGCTCTTGCCAGAAAAATAGGCTATCGGTATATAGATTCCGGAGCAATGTATCGTGCGGTGACACTCTGGGCCATCGAGAACGGACTGATCGGCTCAGACGGAACGGCAGACGAGACAGCAGTGGCAGCCGGGCTTTCTGATGTGAAAATCGACTTTGCCGTGACTCCGGACGGACAGCATACCATTCTTGACGGCAGAGATGTGGAAAAAGAGATACGTACCATGGGGGTGAGCGCTCATGTAAGCACCATAGCCGCCATAGCTGCAGTGCGTAGGGATCTGGTGGCGCGTCAGCAGCAGTTTGGCCGGGAAAAAGGCATTGTGATGGACGGACGTGACATCGGCACAACGGTGTTCCCTGATGCTGAATTGAAGATTTTTGTAAATGCATCGGCCGAGACGCGTGCCATGCGGCGGTTTGAAGAACTGAAGGCCAAGGGAGAGGACACCGATTATGAGGATGTGCTGGCCAACGTGCGCCATCGAGACCATATAGACATGACACGTGCGGAAAGCCCCTTGCGCCGTGCAGATGATGCCGTTGATCTGGATAATTCCCACATGACCGTTCAGGAACAGGACGAGTGGCTGCTGGCCCGGTTTCGTAAGGCCGCCGAGGATTGATCAAGCAATATGCGTATGCCATCAGGATTGCCTTTGATAGAGATTGATGCTGACTCCGGATTCTGTTTCGGAGTCACTGCGGCTATACGCAAGGCCGAGGAGGAGCTTGCGCGTGGCGGTATATTGTACTGTCTCGGTGATATTGTCCATAATTCGGATGAGGTTAACCGCCTGCGTCAGAAAGGGCTGGTCACCATCAGTCATGATGAGATGGCGGAGCTGCATGATGTCAGAGTGCTTCTGCGTGCTCATGGCGAGCCGCCGGAAACTTATGAGATGGCCAGGAGAAATAACATTGAGATAATCGACGCCACGTGCCCGGTGGTGCTAAAGCTTCAGCAGCGCATAAAGCAGGCCTATGATTCTCCCTATAAGCCGCAGATCATAATTTATGGCAAGGCCGGCCATGCAGAAGTCAACGGCCTTGTCGGACAGACGGATGGGATGGCCCGGGTGGTGGAGGTGTCTTCCGACCTTGAATCTGTGGATTTCTCAAAGCCCACACACCTGTATTCCCAGACCACCAAAAGCATAGACGGACTTCGCGAGATGACCGTGGAAATAGGCCGTAGGATGGCTCCGGGTGTGGAATTCAAGGCCTTCGACACAATATGCCGATCTGTGGCACACCGAGTGGACAAACTGCGTGAGTTTGCAATCAGACACAGTATGATCCTGTTCGTGAGCGGTCAAAAGAGTTCGAATGGTAAATTTCTTCATGGAGAGTGTCTGAAAGTCAATCCTCACACATATCTTATATCAAATGAATCACAACTATCGGCCAAGTGGCTCGCAGGCGCCGGATCAATAGGTATATGCGGCGCGACATCCACTCCGAGGTGGCTGATGGAGCGTGTGCATGACAGGATTATAGAACTTATTGCTGAAAAATGAAACAGTTGCTGACCATACTTTTTCTTATGCCGTTGATGTGGTCCTGCTTGTCAGATGCAGTTTCGGATTCCGGCGTGTCCTCTCAGAGGGCTTCGGAGCAGGGAGTGGCAGATGCTGCGGCTTTGTGCAATGATTCCATCAGTTTTACAACGCATGAGCTTCATGGAATCATATTGGCGGTGAGGGCGCGTGAGTGGCAGATGCGTTCCGGTGGTGACAATTCGGCCGCTGATGCTTACATCGCCGCATTTCAAAAATATCTTACTGAAAACAACAGCACTCTTGCAAGCGAGATTTTCTGATGATATATCCTCCTACGAGTTTCGAGAACAAAATAGGTTTTGCTTCTGTGCGGGCAGCCGTGAAAGCAAAATGTCTGTCGCCTATGGGCGCAGATATATGTGACAGGATCACTTTTTCTTCGGATTTTGCCGAGGTAGAGCAAAAGTTGCTTTCCACGGCCGAGATGCTGTCGATCATACGTTCGGCCGAGGGTGACCGGTTGCCGTTGGGGCAGGCCGGCGATGTGCGTTCCATGGTTTCGGCAATAAGGATACCCGGGACTTTTCCTGCAGCCGATGAACTGCCTGTGTTGCGATCCACATTGCAGGCTATCGGAGAGATAGACGCGTTTTTTGTCAATGCCAGGACCGAGGGCCTGTATCCGCGTCTGGACAGGGTGGTGGATGGACTGGTATCATTTCCGGCTCCGCTGGCAGTCATAGACCGTGTTCTGGATCGTTTCGGCAATATCAAGGATTCAGCTTCTGCCGCACTTGCGGAGATCAGAAGGTCGCTTGCCGCGGCTGCCGGAAGCATTGCAGCTGCCATGCGTAGGGTGATGGCGTCGGCTGTGGCAGCAGGTCTGATAGAACCAGATACAGCTCCGTCAATGCGCGACGGGCGTATGGTGATTCCTGTGCCCCCGATGCACAAACGGAAAATCTCCGGGATTGTGCACGATGAGTCAGCATCGGGTAAGACGGTGTTTATAGAGCCGGCAGAGGTGGTGCAGACAAACAACCGCATGCGTGAGCTGCAGATGGAGGAGCGGCGTGAGATCATACGTATTCTCACATCTGTTGCCAACGAGTTGCGTCCGCATATAGATATGATCCTCGCGGCTTGTGAGGTTGTGGCCGAACTTGACTTCATACATGCCAAGGCTATGTATGCCATTGATGTGGACGGTATGTTGCCGGCGATGGTGCCCCATCCGGAGATGGAGTGGTATCACGCGTGCCATCCGGGGCTGTTGCTGTCGTTGCGCGCTCAGAGCAAGGAAATAGTGCCGCTGGACATCACACTGTCGGCTGAGCGTCGGCTGCTGGTGATATCCGGTCCTAATGCCGGAGGTAAGTCCGTGACTCTGAAAACTGTGGGTATCATACAGTATATGGCGCAGTGCGGTCTGTTGCCGCCTGTGTATGAAAATTCACGGATAGGCATATTCGATGATATATTTATCGACATAGGCGATGATCAGTCGATTGAGAATGACCTGAGTACCTACAGCTCTCATCTGGGGCACATGAAGCGTTTCATGTCATCCGGCAGACCGTCGTCACTGGTGCTGATAGATGAGTTCGGTGGCGGGACTGAGCCGCAGATCGGCGGGGCTATAGCACAGGCTATACTTGGCCGGTTTGCCGTGATAGGGGTGTGGGGAGTGATCACCACGCACTATCAGAATCTAAAGCAGTTTGCCAAAGAGACGGATGGGCTTGTCAATGGCTCGATGCTGTATGACCGCCAGCGCATGGAACCGCTGTTTCGGTTGTCGATCGGCACTCCCGGAAGTTCGTTTGCTGTTGAGATTGCCAGAAAGATCGGTCTGCCTGACGACATAATAGCCGTGGCAGAGGAGCTTGTGGGCAGTGATTATGTCAATATGGACCGTTACTTGCTGGATATTGCGCGGGACCGCAGGTATTGGGAAAACAAACGTATGGCCATACGCCAGAAGGAGAAAAAACTTGAGCAGACTCTTGCTGATTATGAAGCCGATGCCGATAATCTCCGCATGAAGCGCCGGGAAATTCTTGCAGAAGCGAAAGAAGAGGCCCGCAAGATACTGGAAGGAAGCAATGCTGCCATTGAACGCACAATTCATGAGATACGCCGTGTTCAGGCGGAAAAAGCCGAAACACAGGAAATACGTGCACGCCTGCATGAGGAAAAATCATTGCTGAACACTGATTCTGCCGATCATCCGCTGTTGCGTAAAGCCCCAAAAACCAAAAATAAGCGTGTGCCTGTACAGCAGTCTGCCGGAGATAAACGGCCCATTGCCGTAGGAGATTATGTCAAGCTCGAAGGACAGGACACACCAGGCCAGGTATTATCGATTTCAGGCAAGAATGCTACTGTAGGTTTCGGAATGTTGAAAACGACGGTGAAACTTGACCGCCTGCGGCATACGATGGCAAAACCGCAGACTGGTGCGAGTGCCGGAGTGCGTCTGATGACGGAGCAGGAGCGTTCGCGTCAGCTTGACTTCAAGCAGGAGATAGATGTCAGGGGAATGCGCGTGGATGAAGCGTTGCAGTCGGTCACCTATTTCATTGATGATGCCATACGCTTTAATGCGAAGCGCGTGAGGATATTGCACGGCACAGGCACAGGAGCTTTGCGCCAGTATATACGCAACTATCTGGAATCCACACCCGGTGTAGGGCATTATGCCGACGAGGATGTGCGTTTTGGTGGGGCAGGAATAACAGTTGTGGATCTGTAATCCCGGCTGCGGCTACTTGTCTTCTGTGAGTTCGAGATGCAGGATGGGGTATGGCATGCCTTCTGCGTCTGTGTCGTCTCGTCCTGTGACTGAAAAACCGTGATTTTTGTAGAAATATGACGCGCGGGTGTTTTGTTCGTTTACGTCAACCTTACGTATCCCTTTCTGCTCGACCGCAAATCTAAGCAGTGTCGAACCGTAACCTTTTCCCATGGAGTCGGGACGGACAAACAGCATCTCGATCATTTCGGCGCTCAGCCCGATGAAAGCGCACCATTGCCCGTGGCCGTCTCTGATCGCATACATATCCATTTGTGGCATGTAGTTACGGGGTATGCGGTCGCTGTAAAATTCAATATCGTCTGCGGATACGAAATCGTGGGTAGCTTTTACTGATGCTTTCCAGATGTCGGTCAATGCACAATAGTCCAGGCATGGCTCTATGTGGTTTTGTAGCTCGGTTATCATATTCGGTCGATGTATTTTGTAGCCGATTCTGCTGTCAGCCGCAAAAGTACTATTATATTCCGTACAGTACGCGTGTCATCGCTTTTTTATCGTTTATTTTTGGATGCCATGCTTTTTTAATTAACTTTGTGGCTGAACCATAAACACATTATTATTTATTTTTATGAAAAAATTCTACACATTTGTTTTGTCCGTGATTTTTACGTGTCTTTCTGCGGAAGCAGCGCCGCACGTGTTGTCAACCGATATTGTGCTGCAGAAAAATATCGAATCAAACCGGCCTGTGAAAATCAAAAAGAGTCTGGTAACAAAAGGAATGCCAGAAAAAACAGCCACATTGGCCGAAAGCGACCAGATAATTCCTGTCAGCTCGCTCATGGGCAACTATGACTGGCAATATTTCAGCCATATCAGCAATGAAGGGCAGAGTGTTGGCGCTGTGGAGATCTATCCGTCTGAAATAGCTGCCGACTCTGTAGTGTTGATCTTCGACTATGATTTCGGCGTTGTTGCCGGATATGACGAGACCTCAGGCAAAATATCCATTCCAGGCAACCAGTTTGTCGGATCATTCAACACCGAATCAGGAAGTGTGGAATGTTTTTTCTATCATATAGTCATAAACGATGGCGGTGAGACATCGTCCATTGTAAATTCAGACCTTGAAGCGACATTTGACGGTGTGCAGGTCACATTCTCCCCAGAGGACTGTATAGCGTTCGGCAACAGTGAAATCGGAGGATATTTTATTATGGCAAGCGAAAATTCCCTGTGTCAGGCTGAAGGTGATTGGGTTGATGAGATGCCTGAGGAAGGATGGGTCTTTCACTCCAACAGCACTTTTGTAGATCCATGGTTCATGTTTGGAATATATGGTGTGGATCCCGCTGAGTTGCCGTATGACGTTGTTGTAGAGCGTAATGTTGATTTTGACGGACTTTACCGAATAGTCAATCCTTACGGAGAATCATCGCCGCTTTACGATATAAATCTAAACAGTGAAGGTACTGGCTATATAGTATTCTCTATTGCCGATCCTGAGTTTGTAACGGTTTATCCTCTTGTGTTTTCTGGACTGAATGATGGCTATGACCAGTATCTTTGCACTAATTCCGAAGGTTACTACAGTTTGTTGTTCGGTTTTTCAAAAGAAGAAATCATTGAGGATGGAAATCTTGCAGGAATCTCCAACTATAACGAAGAGGAAGGTATAGTCACTTTCTGTAATGCGTCTTTCGGCACTAAGGTTGAACCTGACGGTTTTTTCTACTGGGGTGATGAACAACCCGATGGCTCACTCACACTTTTTACCGACTCTGGGGTGAACTCTGTTGCTTCAGACTATAATGTCACAGCCGAGTACTATAACCTGCAGGGCATGCGCGTGGACAGTCCGGTTAGCGGACAGATCTACGTCAAACGTCAAGCCGGCAAAGCAATTAAAGTGCGGGTAGTACGTTGAGATATATCAGATTCTAATAATGGTCCCGCAACCGACTTTGGCTGCGGGACCATTATTTTTTTGATTTACAATTGTCAGATACTGACGACGGGTTAGTCTTTTGCGGCGATCTTGATTGTCTCGCCGTTGATTGTGACTATGTACAGACCTTGTGACGGCAGCTGAATCACGTGTTGGCCGGCATTAACACTGCCACTAAATATCTGTCGTCCGGTCATGTCGTTTATGAATATGGTAGTGTAATTGTGCGCTGTCTGGATATGAAGAGACAGTCCGTGTGGAGTGATTTCAGTATCCTGTATATGGAGCTCGTCAGATTCAAGCGACGACATATCGTTAAGCACTTTAACGGGAATGTCATAGCTTACGCCTTTGTCTATGTCGGTGGATTCGGACGTGGTGGCATTGTGAGAGAAGTGCACGTAAAGAGCTCGGATATAATACAGCCCCTGTTTTGTGTTTGCCGGCACATTGACTTTATGGCTTATATTCATCACGGTATTGTTGTCGTTTGTGCCGTTGGAGAATCCATACTGTGTGTCGTTGCCGAAGTGGCCTGTTGCGTTCCAGTCGTCATATATGTGCGCTTTGGTGTTGCGCATGTGATTCTGGTCGTTCTTGCTTTGGTCGTTGGCCGTCAGATGCAGGGAGAACGATTTGCCTGCATATACAGTGACAGCATTGCTTTCCATCAACACTGAATGGAACTGGCCGGGGTGGGCGGCTGCGGCATAAGCTATATTTTGTCCGTTATATCCGCCTTCGGAGGTGATGGATGTCAGGAAATAATCGTCGTTAGTTCCGTATCCTGGAATCGGATATGAGTTGGATGATACAGGCATCTCGAACAAAGCGCTGTAGGTCCCGTCTGTTTCGGCATTGACTCGTTCAATCGTATATTCCGGGTTGGAGGATACTACTGCCTTGGTGCCGTTACGATCTGTATGTGTCCACGACTTGAATATGAATCCGTCGGCGGCATCGGCATTGAGCGTTACAGACCGGTTGGTATCGGAGCCGCTTATCTCTATTTTTTTGTCGTTTTCGTTTCCATTTATGTATGCGTTGCCGCCTGTTTCCGGAGCAGCGTTGACCGTTATGTCGTATTTTTCAGATTCCTGGATTGTGAGAGTGAAGTCGGCTATTATGCCGCCAACTTTCTCGATTGCATTGTCGGGGCTGGTGTTGCTGTCTTGTCCTCCGCATGGGTCAAGCGAGCACCAGTGGCATTTGAACCTGATACGGTATGATCCGGCGTTGACGGTTTCGGGGATGGTGAATGTTATCGGTGCGGAAGGATTGTGGTCGTGCACATTTCCGGAAGTGCCGAGCACCCCTGTGGAGCTATACCATTTGTCTGATGACGACGGATCGTTTCCTGTGGGGCACCAATTGGAGTAATATACAAGATCTGCTCCTGGTTTGATGGCATAATCGTTTTGTGGGTCCAGATAATCGGATGGAGAAGAGTAGTTGAACCCGTCGCCATTCCAGTCGATATACAGATATGTGTGCATCCAGGCTCCGATTGTCGATGGAGTCAGTGTGACGGTCGCTCCGGCCTTCGTCGCAAATGATTGCGATGTGGCGTCGATATATATTGCGTCTGTTTTGCCGCTTTGAAGTGTGCCGATTACGGTTTCTGCTGATCCGGCATTGTCGGATATGGTTATTGAGGATGTATAGCGGTCGCCAAACTGGTCGAGGATATTCAGATTGCCTGACGGATAGCAATATTCCAAAGGAGCGTCATCGTTTCTTTTGAAATGGGCTATATAGGCGCCTGCTGTTTTTTCTGACGCGCTATAATATATAGTGGCATTCCGGCCTATGAATTCACCGTTGCGTGTCCATTTTTCCAATGTGTAGTATTGTGTGGCTTCGGCATGCAGGGCTACCGGTTGGTCTTTCGAGAAGGATACGGAAATGGCGTTGCGGTCAGAGCCGATGTACACAATGCCGCCTTGTGACGGTGAGGCGCTTACGGTGTAGGTGTAGAGATCAACGGGGTCCGGCGATATGATATTGGTGGAACTTCCTCCCATGAAGTCGAATGACACCGTTCCGTCTGCTGCGCGTTTTATATTGGTGACAGGTTTGCCCTCGACTGCGATGCGGTTTGTGCCTGACGATGATTCCCACCGGGTCATGGCCGGAGAGGACGAAGATGTGAACGATGTATTGTTGGTACCGCCGGGCCATGCGTCGTTGGCGATATTGTCGTATGTGTCCATGCCGGCTTTGTTGTCGGCACGCACCAGATCCACAGCCAGATGGTTGACATTGTTGTTTGGCTTGTTGGCAATATTAGAGTTGGCTGCGTCAATGTGCCATATCAGCATTCCGCCATTGCCATAAAGATAGTTGTCAAATCTGGTTTTAACCCGGTTTTCAAGCAGATAGTAGTCGTTTTCACGTCCTGTTTCTATTTTTACACAGAAAGCCTTGTCGTCCATGTTGGGCAGGCGCACCGATGCGGGAGAGCCAATGGTGACAGGGGTGAGCCAGTCCAGTGCACATCGTTCGTGGGCGCTGTAGTTGCACGGACGCCGTCCGTTGTCGAGATAACAGCCTATGTCCATCACGTCCCAGACCCCGGGGGTATAATCGTTTTGGGTATTTGTGTCATAGAGGTCCGGCAGGCCGAGCACATGGCCGAACTCATGAATGAATGTTCCCATCCCGTCCGGCGATGTTCCGTCGTTTGACAGTTCGCCGCACAGTGCATAATGTACAAGGGTCTTGCCATCTACTTTTTTGCGCTGGAATATGTTGGTCGGGCATGTGGAATTGTGTGGCCAGAACGAGTTTGTTCCGCCGTTGTTGCCAGCCTGTCCGGCAATTATCACATATACGTTGTCGACATCGCCGTCGCCGTTCACGTCGTAGTCGGCGAAGTCGACATAACTGTCTATTGCTCCTGCAGCGTCGTGGATCACCTTATATGCGTTGCTTGACGATGAATTTTTAGCGCGTGTATAGCTCATGGTCACAGGTCCGTACACGTCGAAGTGAGGAATGAATTGACCTTCGGATTGGTTGATGAAATAGTCGCGTACGGATCCCGGGGCGGAATTTTCACTGAAACCTTCTTCATTGAGCCACCGGTTGAAGTATTGTTGAGGATTTGGAGTGGAGAATTTAACATCGGAAAATTCGACCAATATCACGCAGGCTCTGACATTTCCTTTACGGGTGAAAGTTGCATCGCTTTTTACTCCTGCGGCGCGCATGAGGGGACGGGCAAGTCCGTTGTTTATGGTAAGCGACTCTACGGTGTCGTCAAGTGACGCTTGTTTAAGGAATCCGTCAGCATCCATACGAAGGGGGGTATTGTCGGCGGTGAAATAGCGGTGGGAAAATTCATCACCTTCGATCCGTACCATGATGACGGAGCCGTCAGGCTGTGTATATTTCACAGGTTCCGGTCTTGCGGGAACGGCAAATGCCGTAGATGCTCCGCATAACGTCATCAGAAACGCTGCTGATAAAGATTTGCGCATATGCATAATGTTGGGATAATATGAACATTGTGAATAAAAAGCGGGCCTGATCGCAAAGTTAGATAAAATAAATGTGAAATATATTAAAAATGTGTAACTTTGTACTCATGGAATGGCTTGACAGCGTATTTGTGGATCATTCCGGCCTTCAGGCCGTTGTGGTGATTTCGATTATCATAGCCGCCGGTCTCGGTTTCGGAAAAATCAGGCTGATGGGAGTCAGTCTTGGTGTCACGTGTGTGTTTTTTGCCGGAATTCTTGCCGGTCATCTTGGGTTTTCGATAGCTCCGGGAATGCTTGACTATGCCCAGAGTTTCGGCTTGGTTCTGTTTGTTTATGAGCTTGGACTGAAAGTCGGTCCCGGTTTTTTCGGCTCTTTTCGTAGCGGAGGGGTGAAGCTCAACATGCTCGGCATGGGGCTGGTGATTCTTGGAACGCTGACAGCTGTGGGGATGTCGCTGATATGGAACATTCCCATGAGTGATATGGTGGGCATCCTCAGTGGCGCAACCACCAATACGCCGGCTCTTGGCGCGGCACAGCAGACACTGCAGCAGTTAGGCCTTCCATCGGCAGGGGCAGCTTTGAGCTGTGCGGTCACTTATCCGCTTGGAGTGGTGGGAGTGATAATCGCTTTTGCATTGGTGCGGAAACTTGTTGTCCGTCAGTCGGATATAGATATGGCAGACCATACTGATTCCAATCATACGTTTATCGCTGCTTTTGAGGTGGAAAACCCCGGCATTTACGGTATGAGCATAAAGCAGGTGGCGTCTCTGACTCCGCATAAATTCGTGATTTCGCGTCTGTGGCGTGCCGGCGATGTGAGCATTCCGACTTCGGAAACCGTGCTGAATCAGGGCGACCGGCTGCTGGTGGTGTCGACAGACCGTGACACTCCTGTGCTTACCGCATTGTTTGGTCATCAGGATAATAAAGACTGGAATAAAGATGATATAGACTGGGATGCTATCGACTCGCGTCTTATCTCCAAGCATATAATAGTCAGTCGGCCGGAAATCAATGGCAAAAAGCTCGGAGCACTCCGTCTGCGCAACAGTTACGGTATAAACATCAGCCGTGTGAGCCGTGCCGGTGTGCGTTTGCTTGCAACTCCGGGGCTGGTGCTTCAGCTTGGCGACCGGCTTACGGTGGTGGGCGAGACCGTGGCCGTGGAGAATGTGGAAAAACTTCTCGGTAATACCGCAGTTGACCTCAAGGATCCTAATCTTGCGGCTATCTTCATAGGCATTGTATTGGGATTGATAGTAGGATCGGTGCCTGTAGTGCTGCCGGGTATCGGTGCGCCCATCAAGCTGGGGCTGGCCGGCGGTCCGATTATTGTGGGAATACTGATCGGGCGTTTCGGCCCGAGGTTTCATCTGGTCACTTATACTACCCGTTCGGCAAATCTGATGCTTAGGGGGATAGGCTTGTCGCTGTTTCTGGCATGTCTTGGATTAAGTGCCGGCGCGGATTTTGTGGATACTATCATGGAAGCCGACGGCCTTATATGGATCGGTATGGGATTTATAATCACGCTGGTTCCATCGGTCATTATGACTATATTGTCTATGAGACTGTGGCGGCTGGATTTCGGATCTGCATGTGGGATGGTCTGTGGCGCTATGGCCAATCCCATGGCTTTGACCTATGCCAATGAGAATATTCCGGGCGACAATCCTGCCGTATGTTATGCTACGGTATATCCTCTCACGATGTTTGCCCGTGTGGTGCTGGCGCAGGTGTTGGTTCTTGTGTTTGTGTGAACACGGTTTGCCCTTATGGTGTTTATCATAGTGACGGCGTTTTGTCTTTATGCCCGCCGCCATTGTGTATATGATTAAAGTGACATATCTGGACCATAGCGGTTTTGTGCTGTCGGCACCTGATACAATATTGGTATTTGATTATTATCGGGATCCGTCTCATGCGCTTCAGCGTATTTTGCACGGGAATCCGTCGTTGCCGGTGGTGTTTTTCGTTTCACATCATCATCGCGATCATTTTAATCCGGGAATATTTGAAATCGCGCAGAATCATGAGCGTACTTATGTGCTGTCTGATGATGTAGCCCAGAGGTATGTGCCGTCTACTCTTCGTACTGCCGGACTGAGTGCTGGTGATGTCGTTGAAAATATTTATGGAATAAGACGAATCAAAGCATACGGATCTACGGATGCCGGGGTCAGTTTTCTTGTAGAGCTTGCTGATGGCAAAAGCGTGTTTCATGGCGGCGATTTGAATCTGTGGCATTGGAAAGAAGAATCCACAGATGAAGAAGTGCGGCAAGCTGCCGATGCGTATTATAAAGAATTGCGTCGTATATCGTCGGAAGTGCGGTATGTGGACATCGCCATGTTGGCTGTGGATCCGAGACTGGGAGCTGATTATGCGGTCGGAGCCAAAGAATTCTTAAAAGAGGTGAAGGTGAAATATTTCTTTCCGATGCACTTCGACGGGCAATATAAGGAGGTCTGCGGGTTTGTCGGCGGTATGGACGCGTCTGTCACAAGCGGACACTGCCTGCGTTCGCCGGGTGAATCGGTTGATGTGGATTAATCTGTAAATTGTTAGATATAGGTGGCCCTATGGCGGTGTCAGGCCCCTTTTTGTCGTAAAAATCGTTGAAAAATTCCGTATTTGGGGAATGTTTAGTAACTTTGCACCGATATTTATTCAGGTAACAATTTCTAAATTATTCATAGCCATTATTATGGACTCACGAAAATTAAAAATACGCGACTTGACAATGCGTGACGGCCAGCAGTCGCTGTTCGCTACCCGCATGTCGCAGGCTGATATTGACCGTCTGCTCCCGTATTATGAAAAAGCAGGTTTTTATGCAATTGAAGTGTGGGGCGGTGCCGTGCCTGACTCGGTGATGCGATATCTTGACGAATCTCCGTGGAATCGTCTGCGCGCCGTCAGCAAGGTCATGAACGGCAAATCGCTGCTCACAGCATTGTCCAGAGGACGTAATCTGTTCGGCTATGTGCCGTATCCCGATTCTGTTCTGGAGGGTTTCTATAAAGAAGCTATAAAGAATGGCTTGAATGTGATGCGCATATTTGACGCACTGAATGATATAGACAATGTGCGTTTCTCCATAAAGAAATTCAATGAGCTTGGAGGCATACCCGACGGTGCGGTTTGCTATACTGTCGACCCGAAGACCGAAGAGCCGAAAGGATTTTTTGCAAAACTGTTCGGAAAGAAACCTGAGAAAATCTTTACCGACGAATATTTTGTGAACAAAGCCAAGGAGATGGAGTCGATAGGTGCCAAAATTATCACACTGAAGGATATGGCTGGTCTGGTCAATCCTCTTCGTGCGGCTTCTATCATCTCTGCCCTGAAGAAGAATCTGTCTGTGCCGGTGGATTTCCACACGCATTGTACTCCCGGCTATGGTCTGGCATCTTCTCTCATGGCCATTCTCAATGGAGTTGATATTCTGGATACCAATATTTGGTATTTTGGCGGCGGATCGGCAGCACCGGCCATTGAACTTATTTATATTTTCTGTAAGAAACTTGGTGTGGAAGTGGAATGTGACATGAAGGTTGTGGGTGAGATCCGCGAGCAGCTTGTTGATATCCGCCGTAACCTTGCTGCATTTGATTTGCAGAAAGACCATTTCCCCCGCCACTTCGATCCGCTTACAGACAGTCTGCCTGCAGAGGTTGATGCTCTGTTCGATCAGGCGATTGCTGCAGCCAAGGCTCTTGATGAAGCACATCTGCTGGATATCTGTCATAAGATTGAGGAATATTTCGGTTTCCCGAAACCTAACGAACTGGTGCGAGAGGCTGAGGTGCCCGGAGGAATGTACTCCAACATGGTGGCACAGCTTAAGCAGCTTCAGGCTTCCGAACTGCTGGATGATGCCATGCGCCTGATCCCGAAGGTGCGTCGTGATGCCGGTCTGATTCCGCTGGTAACACCCACAAGCCAGATTGTCGGATCACAGGCTGTCAGCCTTGCTCTTGACCGCAAGAAAGGCAATCCTGACTACAGCACACCGTCGCTGCAGTTCATTTCTCTGGTAAAAGGTGAATACGGCCATACTCCTGTGGCGATTGATCCTTCTTTCCGTGAGAAAATTACAGGATCTCCTGTTGAAACAGCATACGATACATCCAAATACAAAAAGCCTGAAAATCCTGTGCTGCCTGAGTTGGATAACGTAAAGCTTGCATCCAATGGAGAGGAAGAACTGCTGCTGGAGTTGCTGCCTGCTGTGGCTACTGGATTCCTGCGCAAGCGCCGTCAGGAAGAATATGATGCCGCACATGCAGCTGAACGTGCTGCCGCCGCTGCCGCTGCAAAAGTTGCTGCGGAAGTAGCTGCTGCAAAAACACCGGTAGAGCCGGTTACCGGTCCTACAATTAAGGCTCCGATGGGCGGCACGATCATAAGCATTGGTGTTAAAGCCGGCGACAAGGTGAAAAAAGGTCAGATCGTTCTGGTCTATGAGGCCATGAAGATGGAAAACGAGGTCGAGGCATCCGAAGATGCTGTAGTTAAGCGGGTTCTTGTCAATCCCGGTGACGTGGTGGGCCTTGAAGCAGACCTTATCGAGTTTGAATGATTTGTGTCATTTAGAACCATTGAGCGTTAAAATACGTTATAACCGCGTATGACACGACGCCTGCATATAATAATGATTACACGATGGCTATCGCGGCTTATGGTTGCGGTCGCCATCGTTGTATTTGTGGTCGGATGTGCTGATCCTGCGGCGCGTAAGATCCCGGTGGTGTCTGTGAGCATAGAGCCGCAGAGGTGGCTGCTGGAACAGATCGTCGGAGATAAGATGGAGGTCAGATCGCTGATGGGCAATGGCGGAAATCCGGAGCACTATGAGCCGACGTTTTCCCATCTGGCCAATCTGGAAAAAAGTGTGGCTTATTTTCAGGTCGGTAATCTGGGCTTCGAGTCGGCAATTATGGAGAAAGTACAGGCCAATAATCCGGATTTGCCAATATATTGTGTGTCGGATTCAATACGTATGATATTGGATACGCATCACCATGACCATCATAAAGACTCCGAAGAGTGCCTTGCATACGATCCACACACGTGGTCATCTGTCAAAAATGCCAAAATAATGGCAGCGAACATGCTACGTGGCATGAAAGAGGTCGATGCGGACAATGCGGCGTATTACACTCGTAATTTCATCACTCTGTCGCATAAACTGGATTCACTTGACTTAATGCTGACTGAGAAACTGGCTCCGGTGTGCGGTGGTTCTTTTATAGTGTGGCATCCGTCATTGAGCTATTTTGCTCGAGATTATGGATTGACGCAGCTTGCATTGGGGATGGAGAATAAGGAGCTTTCAGTTGAAGAGACACGGTCGCTTATTGATCGTGCACGGTCAGCCGGAACCACTGTATTTTTTATTCAGAAAGATTTTGACCGTTCGCAGGCTGTGGCGATTACGGACGGACTCGGAAGTGATATCAAACTGATTTCCATTAATCCGCTCGCTTATGAATGGGCGGATGAAATACAGGTTGTAGCAGATGCAATTGCCGGAAAGTGATCTTATCAGGTTGTTACGTGTCGGCATGGAATTTGGTGGCCGCAGGGTATTGGATAATGTGTCGCTTGATATTCGTTCCGGTGATTTTTTTGCTATAACCGGACCTAATGGCGGTGGCAAAACAACATTGTTACGTATTATTCTCGGACTATTGAAGCCCACGTCGGGCAGTGCGGTATATGTCAATAAAAGTTTGAGGGTGGGTTATCTGCCACAGAAAAATCAGATTGATATAGGTTTCCCCATATCAGTTGCAGATGTAATGAGATCGGGTCTGCTTGGCGTGCGCGGTCTTTCTTCTTGTGAGCGGCGAGACAGGGTTGACGAAATGATGGACAGAATGGGACTCTCGGCATACTCCGCACGTACGATCGGCACGCTCTCCGGCGGTCAGCTGCAGCGCGCGCTGCTTGGCCGCGCGATTATAAGCAACCCTGAATTGCTGGTGTTGGACGAGCCGTTAAGTTATGTTGACAAGCAGTTTGCCAGTAGTCTTGTCGATATAATAGACGGATTTGCGTCGAGTGCGACCGTGATTCTTGTAAGCCATGAAATGAATGAGATTGTATCGAGGGCAACCAGGCATATTATTGTAGACCGTGAGGTCTATGAATGTGCGGCATCGCACCATTATGCGCGGGTATCGTATTGCGGTGACCGCGGGCGGTGACAATATGTAGGCTTTCGTTTCGATATTTAAGAAATTTTTTAAAACGGGAATATTTTTTTGTAATAAAAGTATCTTTTATTACTTTTGCAGATATATACATACGGTTGTATCTGGTAATTATCAATTTTTTAATATATCCCGTTAATGAAATCTAATATCATCAATGGTGCGCTGATGGCGGCTATATCGTCATTGGTCACTCCGGGGGCATTGCAGGCTCAGGTGGACCTTCCTGCAACCCAGATCGGGTTGGTTGCGTTCGGCAACAGTAGTATTACTGTCGATGATCCGGCTGCCACTCAAATGGAAATTCAAACTCATGCGCGCTATGACTATGCGGTGAGTGCCGCTCCATGGCTGAAGCCCGAGATCAAGGAAGGCAAACTTGTACTTAATCTTGATGCGAACCCCTATTCCGGATCGCGCACATGCACTCTGTCGATACGTTCGGCCCAGAGCGTTGTCAGTGAGCTGACCGTTACTCAGGCCGGCATCGATTTTGCTTCTGATGCCCAGGAAATGCTTGACGCTATGAAAGTCCGTCCTGTTCGGGTTGTGTCCACGTCATCTCAGCCGGGATCTGGTCCGGAACTGACTATAGACGGCGACTATAATTCAATGTGGCACAGCAGCTACAGTGGCTTTAATCCGGATAAACAGGAAGAATGGCCGTTGTTGACATATTTTTTTGACAATGACGGAGTGGAAATTTCATCCATACGCTATGTGCCGCGTCAGTCCGGTACAAACGGAAACTTTGGCGTTGTTAAACTGCTTGTAGGTACTCCGGTGTCAGCCGGCAGTTCCGAATATACATGGACAGACCTTTTGCCGGAAACTGTGGATCTTAAATATTCCGCCAGACCATACGTATTTAAAATCCCGGAAAACAAACAGAAGGATATTCATGCCATTCGGTTCCAGATACAGTCTGGCTCGGGTAATTATGCGTCCTGTGTCGAAATGGAATTTTTTAAATCCGCGACTTCGGCAGGCGTGGACATGAGTGCGGATTATGCTCTGTTTTCTGACGCTGTGTTGTCGTCTCTCAAACCGGGTGTGTCGGCAAAGGAAGTGGATGCCATGAAGAGCCCGTTCCTGAAGCGGCTGGCTAAAATGATGCTGTCTGGAGCATATTCATCGGAGGGCCGCGTCTCCACACACGAACCTCTGTGGAATGTGGAGACCTTGTCAGACCGGTGGAACGCTCCCGGCAAATTCTATGACCGCACACAGGGCGCCACTGGTGTGATGATGACAAGCGGCAGTTATGTAGTGGTTGTGGACGGACTTGATGACCATCTGCCGTCGGTGGACCTTAAGGTCGTTGGCTGGAATGTGCCTGAAGACGAATATGCACGAGAGGAAAGTTTTCCCTTGTCCAACGGCATCAACGTGGTGAACCGTACGAGTGAATGGTCAGGTCTTGCCTATGTAGGAAATTACAATACCGAAGGGATTGAGAACGGCACAGCCCGTGATGTGTCCGTGCATATTGTTGCAGCCCCGGTGAACGGTGTGGTTTCAAATACCAAGACCAACGCGGAAAATCAGGCTACGCTTGAGAATGCGGTTTATCCGTGTATTGACTGTGTGGGCTCGCGTGTGCACTCCGTATGGGAGGTAGACGCCCTGATGACGTATGCCAAGAATCAGTATGTCCGTTATGTCAATGTGCTGGACCAGCTGATCATCTGGGAGCATCGTCTGCTCGGTCTTGAGAAATACGACAGAGTGCCAGGCAACAAGACTCTGGCGTATGTGAATTATGACTACTATATGTATCAGGGCGGACGCGGTGTGACATTCAAATACGACACCCAGTATCGTGTCTGCAATCCCGATGTGCTTATGACGGGTGACGATGACGCTATCTGGGGTCTGTCGCATGAGTGGGGACATCAGCATCAGATGAACCCGTATTTCAAGTGGACAGGCATGGCGGAGGTGACCAACAATATGTTCTCCGCTTATAATGTACTCCACATGGGTTATAATGTGAACGCCAGCAATTACTGGGGACGTTTCCCTAAAGATAAATGGCAGACACGCGCACCAAAGATTTTCCTTCAGGACAATTACGACAGGACTCCGTCTGCTCCAGATGCTGAAAGCGGAGAAACAAAAACGGCCAACTCTGACGGTATTGTGCTTGCCTTGCGTAAGGATGCCGGCACGGCAGCCAAAGCAGGCAATGCCTACTGGTGGTGCAACGAGTTGAAACAGTTTGCTATTAACCAGCCGGCCATGCCTTCTCTCCGATCCGAGGATCCGAAACGCGCGCTCAATGCCATTGAAGCCTATTCGGGTAATAATGGCGAGCTGATTCTGGCCCCTTATGCCGCCTTGATGTTTTATTTCTCGGAACCTCAGACCGGTCGTCTTGAAGAAGATTACCTGCCTGATCTGTGGCCTGATCTTTTTGAAGCTCTTCGCCAGACCGACAATGTCAATGGCTCGTCGGTGGAGAAACAGGACGGTATTGATAAGTATGAACTGCTTGCTTCCGCTCATAATGGCAATAAATCCGCCGATCCTTCCATAAATAAGATCGAGCAGTTCCGGTCAAAGTATCCGGAATCCGTATGGACCTCTCACAACTATCTGCCGGCAAAGGAAACTCTGTACTGGAATAATAATTCAGTGCCGTTTATCCTTAATTTCATCCGCAAGGCTTCACGCCTGACCAATTATAATCTGTGGAGCTATTTTGAGCGGTGGGGTTCATTTACCGTATGTGCTATCGAGCAGGGTGACTACGGCATACAGCATTATGTAATGACAGAGGAGATGTATGACGAGTTTAAGGCCGATATGTACGCTCTGGAAAAGGCCGGGGTTGTCCGTCCGCTGCCAGACAATATCCGTGAGGCGATCAGCAAAGCTGCTTTCCCGACGTATAACACACCGGAGATTCCTAACGATCGTCCCCTTACCGCTGACGAAAACTAATCATTCCACACATCTTATTGAATATCAATGATTATGAAAAAAACAGCATCAATCATATCTTTTTGCTTTGCATCGTCAATGTTGATGAGCGGTGTGGCTCAGGTGGTGACATCGATCGACGAATTGGATAATTCGAAAGCCTATACAATATCCCGAAATGCGCTTTCCGGCAAAGCCGGCAGCATACATAACGGAGGAACGGGTGCCGTGCGTGTCGGTTCGACCCGTGGTGTGACCGGCGATGACCTTTTGTGGGCCATACACTAT
Organism: Muribaculaceae bacterium; assembly: GCA_011959405.1. GTDB lineage: Bacteria > Bacteroidota > Bacteroidia > Bacteroidales > Muribaculaceae > UBA3263. Next base: position 63,271 of record BLLX01000002.1, on the reverse strand, counting down.
TCGGAAGTGGAAAAGTCATATTTCCTCTACAATCTCGGCGCCGGTAAATTCGTGCAGAATGTCGACAACGTGGCTACGTTTTCGGATGCGCCTGCCGATGTCACTCCTATCTTTATGGACAATATCCGTATGTGGGCCATCGACTGTGGCGGTTCGCTGCTTGGGCTTGAGACGGAAGATAATTATGGCAAGGTTATTTTCACTGACGATTATACGAAAGCCAACGTGCGCAATGAGGGTCTGGCCTATAATATAAGCATTTCGCCGTCGCGCACTATCAGTAAAGAGGAAAATGACGCCATTGAAGCCAAAATACAGGCTGGCCGTGCCGAGGTGTTTGCCGGATATCAGGAATTTATAGATGCGGCGAAAGAGCATGCTGCCGACGGCCTGTCCAACTATGCCGGAGCATATGATGTGTCGCAGTTGGAATATGCCTTGGCACATCCTTATAAGTTTTCGCTTCTTGAAGTGGACAAGATCTATCGTGACGCATTGCTCTCGCGATTGCCCAAGTCCGGTAAATATTATGTGCTCCGCAATGCTCAGCGTCCATCCACTAACTTCAAGAACAATATGCTGAGTCTTACGGGACAGGATAATTTCAAATCACGTTCGTTGTCTACCCCGAGGGTCGGAAACGGTACATCAGATTATCCGGAAAGTCTCAATCTGTTCAACGTGGAAAGTTCAGGCGCTGATCCTTACAGTGTGAAACTCCGATGTGCTGCCACTGGCACTTACATTGTGTCCAACTTCAACAATAACGCAAAGGTTTATTTAGGCGAGAAGAGCAAAGCCACCGTGTTTACATTGCAGCCGGTGGGCGAGTTTGACCGTACTTTTGCTTTTGCCATTGAAGGCAAGGATGATATGTGGCTCACTATTTCCGGAGGAGACCATACTCTGGTCAACTATGGGACTGCTGAACCGGCCGAACATTTCTATCTGGAAGAAATCAAGACTCTGACCGTATCGTTTGACCGATACGGCTATACTGATGTGATGCTGCCCTGCCCGGTTGAGATACCTGCAGACGTGGAGGTATTGATCCCCGTCGAGGAATATGAAGGTAAAGTATATATTGAAAAGCACCCGGGCAATGTGCTTCCGGCAAATGTGCCTGCTATAATGCGTAAGACCGGTGCCGGCAAAAGCGCTGTGTTGACTATTGCTGATGAGAACCCTGCATTCACAAATGACAACCTGTTGGTGGGAACTAATGTGAGACGGGCGGATCCGCCTGCCCGTCATGAGTTGAGCGCAAATGCGGAAGGATTTACGTTTGCCCCGTCATCATCCCGCACGGCGCTTGCTCCTAATTCTGCTTATCTTTTGTCTGAAAATAATATTGAGCTTGTCACTACGTTTGAAAAACGTCCGTATGCTCATATTGTGGAAATTCCTGTTTCGGAAATTGATGCCGACGCGAAGTGGTATGATCTGCAAGGACGCCGGGTAATGCGCCCGCAACCCGGAAATCTTTATATCAACGGTTCAACCAAATCGCTCATGCTTATCAGATAAGGCAATTTCAGTTTATATATACACAAATAGCTCCGAAGACAGATATGCTTCGGAGCTATTTGTATGTTGTGATTTTATATCAACGGGACTCCAGGCCAAGGGTGGATATGGCCGTGGGGGTCATGTATGGTTGCAGAGTATGTTGGGAAATGGGAATTTCAATTATGCCTGCGGCATATGGGCCTACGTCGTATGGTTGATATATGAAGACTATCTCCTGTTCTGTGATCTTGAAATTCGTAAGAGGGAATTTTGCATCGCTGAACAGAGTTCCTTCAGGATATTTTTTTGCGGCAGTGGCGGCGACAAGCGTACTGATGGAATCAGCGGATTCCGGTTTGAACATCTTGTCGGCGGTGAGCAATGTATGTTCTTTGATCGAATAGTTCAGGAAGCGGCGTGTCTGCATGCCGTGGGCGCTGCGGTCCACATAGCCGTATGAAAATATGTCGATGACCAGTACGTCGGGCGTTAGAAGGCTTACGGTGCTTTCCACATCGGATGATGTGATATGGTGGGCTGTCATGGCTGAAGCATATGGCGCTTTCCCATAGCTCGCGATAGTGCTGTCCAGCCCCATAGATTCGAAGCCACGGAGCTGAAATTGTTTTGCCGCCACATCGAAATCAGATGTATTGCCATAAGTTTTAAAAGTCATCGAGATCAGGCTGTCTTTCATTGCGTCAAAGTCCTGTTTGCCTATTTTTTCAGGCCATACCACACTGTATCTGGATGCCACATAGCATGTGTCGCCGAAATAGTCGGGGACGAGATATGCCACAGAATCGGCACGGGTGGTGAACTCGATGTTTTCTCCTGATCCGGACGAAACGCATGATTCAGCGGTGAGTGCCATTGCTGCGATTCCGGCAAGAGGGATGATGGTCTTTAGTTTGTTCATATCTCTATAAAGTTGAGTTGTTGTTTGCAGTGACAGCGGCATTAAGAATCTCTGAAAGGGCCTTTATGTCACTCTCACTGTCGAATGAGTAGTAAGGGATTATCAGAAACCGATAATTGCGGTTGCGGAATGTTATGGCCGTATCACTGGACCGGTATTCCACCGTATCGATTTCTTGCCAGTCGATGTGTACCGGCGAATATGTCCGTCCGGTGTCCGGGTTGTCGGCAAATTCAATGTCGATGCCCCGTCTGATGTCTATTTTTATGATGTGCGGTCTTACGGCCATGGCGGCTTCCGGAGTAATCGCATAGTTGAAGTACAGCATCATCATGATTAACGGCAATATCAGACACAGAAGCACGAACGACACGAAGGTAAATGCCACATTTATGACGGATCCGACAGCAAAGCATGTTATAACAGGCAGGGCCAGCACCCACCAGTAATGGCCGAGCCATGCTTCGGCCACAGTTACCATGTATCTGTGGGCCGAAATATTATGGAGTGAAGTCGTTAATGTCTGTGTCATGATGTGATCCGGGACAGTCTACTTGTCCGAGGGCTGTATTATTGGTGGAAATAAGGCTTGAAAGGAGCCGATACTTTAAATTTGGCCGTGATGTCGCCGACCTGGCTTCCATCTGATTCAAGTGTGATGGACCGTTGCGGTGCTCCCTTGCTGAGATCGGCTTTTTTTAGGTCAACCCACACTGTGGCGGGACTTAGGATCAGTTGGAAATAATATACTTTGTCCCTGTGGTCGCATACTGACATCCATTGGGTCGATGAAATTTCCGGCTGTCCGGGAACGGAGATGCCCATGGGCACCGCGCAGTTGCGCACTATGCCGAATACGGCAGCCAGAGCTTCATTATGATTTAGGTCTTTGGGAAGTACCGACAGATAGAAGGACGCGCGGTCAAATCTGTCGGTTGAGCGGTTGGTGCCAGGCAGCATGTTCATTCCGCCCACACCTTCCCAATAGTCGCGTATGGCCAGTTGTTTCTCAAAAGTCGGGGCATTGGTCAAAACGTTATATTCGCGCCCTTTGTATATGCAGAGTTTTCCGTCGACGTATTCTACTACGGCGCTGTTGCCTGTGGAGTCGCTCATGGCCATGTGAATTGTGGTGGGTGTTCCGCCAGGCATGGCTGCCGCTTCGATATGAAACTCGTCCTTGCTCATTTCTTTTATAGCATCATCGACGGAACCGAAATTGTCGAGCACATATCCGGCCCACACGCTTGCCGACATTTTTTTTCTGTGTTCCAGACTGTCAGGCAGAGTGTAGACTGATCCCGGAAGATACAGCAGGTTCACAGCCATGCCGGCTTCGTTAAGGCCTTCTGAAATACCCATGTCGTATCCGATCGACACTACCGAGCCGTATTTTGATGTCCATGTCATGTTTGATGCAGGATCATCGTAGCTCTCATGCCGTTCGCCACGTGGCATTATTCGCAGGGATGTGGGAATAGGAGTGCGCCAGTCAAGGGTGCGCCCTGTGGCTACGTTGCCGTTGGTGCCGGCATACACCACTCTGGTGCAGGCATCGGATGATAAATGGCTTGTGCAGATGAATAATGCCGCAACCGACATGGCCAGTGACATTCGGGTCATGACTTTGTGTTTCATTTTATTGGAATTGTTGAATAAACTGTTATCCAATAAACATTGTGCGACATGAAATGGTTTAATGATTACTGCCGCCGAGTCCGGCAATTACGATCGGCTATCGGCGGCAGTGATGTTGTTTTAGGGGCTTGCTCAGTTAAGTATCAGACCTCCTGCGGCGGGAGAGTAGCATCTGGCAAACTGGCGTAAGAATGCCAGTGTCGATAGTTTTGGTCCGTGAGCCTGGGGGGTGTCGGTGATTTTTGTAAGCACCGGTGATGATGGAGTAGAAATATCGGCCATAGGCAGGTGAAAAAGGTTAATTATCGTATCTGTATAATTAACGTGCTGCCTGCGTCTAATATTTTATCTCAGTCTGATTTTTTTGCCGATTGAAAGTTTTGAGGAAGTCGACAGGCCGTTGAGACGGCATAGACTTCTCACGGAGGTGCCGTGGCGTGATGCGATGCGGCTGAGTGTGTCACCGCGACGTATGGTGTAATATGATGCCGAACTGCCGCCGTTGCGTTTTTGCGACGACGACCTGTCGGCCGATGCGTATGCGGCGGCACCGGGTGAATAGTCGCGGGCATCCATATATGTTGTCTTTGTAAACGTGTATGTGTCGGTGTGCGTCACATTGTTTGCAAAGTCAAATATGGCCATAGGGTTTATGGCATAGCCCATGTAGCGGGTCTCGAAATGCAGATGGGGTCCGGTGCTTCGGCCGGTGTTTCCGCCCAAGGCAATGGGGTCGCCGGCTTTCACGTAAGCCCCCGGCTCGACAAGAAATTTCGACAGATGGCCGTAGACCGTCTCAAGATCATTGGTATGCCGGACCACTACATAGTAGCCGTAGCCTTTTCTGCGACCTTCAAATTTGGTAAGGCGCACCCGTCCGTCAAATGCGGCATATATTGTGTCGCCGATCTGTACTTTCAGGTCCACCCCTTTGTGCATGCGGCGGAATCTGCGCCTGTAGCCGTAGGGTGAGGTGACGTATGTGGGTGCGGTGGGCATGTGAAATTTGCTCACATTGATCTCGATTCTGTCGGGTACGGTCATATTTGCATAGCAATTCACTCTGTCGCTGTCCCATCCTTCGGTATAGATATCGCCTTCGGGCTCTTCTTCTTCAGGAAAGAGGTTTCCGAGAAATGCTTCGGTATCTTCCACTTTGATCTGGTTGCCGATATTGAGCTGCCCGGCTATCAGGTCGGAGTGTTCCGCCTGATGTGCCGCAGGCGCCACCACTTTTGTGTCTGTGGCGTTCAGTGACAAAGCTCCCGCTATGGTCATAATGGCGGAAACGATGAGAGGACAGAATTTATATTGCATCTGTAGTCGCGTTTTTTTGATGATTGGAGAAAGATTTTTGTGATTGGCAGTTATGGAAACAGAGGAATAGGACTTGTGGTGGGGCGGCGTGGCTATTTCATTTCAGCCGGCTCGTAGGTGTATTTGAGCCATGATGGCTGATAATCGAAAATCTCATCTGGTGAGAAGAATCGTTTCAGCTCAATCTCGGCATTGTCGGCGGAGTCGGATGCGTGAACGATGTTTTCCTGGCCGCTGACGCTGAAGTCGCCGCGTATTGTACCCGGCTGGGCCTTGCGTCCGTTGGTTGCTCCGGTCATCATTCTGACCACGTTGACCGCATCGTTTCCCCACAATGCCATCACGATCACGGGTGACGCCATCATGGATTTGAGCAGATCGGGGAAAAACGGTCTGTCTGTCAGATGTGCATAGTGCTCACGAAGGATCGGCTCTCCGAGCTGCATCATTTTCATGCCTCGTATCACGAGACCTTTCTGTTGAAAACGCTGCACGATTTGGCCGACATATCCGTGAAGCACGGCCGAGGGTTTGAGTATGACCAGAGTAGTTTCCATAGGGTATTTTTTTTATCTATAAAAGCGTTCAAAGTTACGGATTTATTGTTACTTATGCCTAATAATTCTCAATAAATTTTGCAAAAATTGTTTAATTGCTTATTTCTGCTTAAATTTGCCGTACATTAACCGTACGAATATGATAATAATCGGCATAGCCGGTGGAACCGCCAGCGGAAAATCCACCGTGGTCAGAAAAATAATTGAGAAATTCCAGTCAGGAGAAGTGGCAGTGCTCCCTCAGGATTCCTATTATAAGGATTCGAGCCATATCCCACCTGAACAGCGCAGTAAGATTAATTTTGATGAACCTGCCGCTATAGAGTGGCCGTTGCTCGTAAATCATCTGAAGAAGCTTAAAGCGGGCCGTGCGGTGGAGGTGCCGACCTACAGCTATCTTACATGCACCCGTCAGCCCGAAACCATCCATGTGGAGCCGCGTGATGTGGTCATTGTGGAGGGTATTTTGGTCCTGAATGATCCGGAGTTGCGCAATATGATGGATGTGAAGGTGTTTGTCGATGCAGATGCCGATGACCGTCTGATACGTCTGATCGCACGTGACTGCATCGAGCGCGGACGTACACCGGAAATGGTGATAAGCCGTTATCAGGAAGTGTTGAAGCCGATGCACTGCCAGTATATCGAGCCGTCGAAAAGATTTGCCGACTTGATTGTGCCGCAGGGCGGGGCCAACACTGTGGCAATGCGGCTCCTTACTGATTATATTGAAAGCCGGCTCGGTAAAGTATGATTCTGCGCACTGAAAATCTGGTGAAGACATACGGTCGCCGTACTGTCGTGAACCATGTGAGCATAAATGTGACCCAAGGAGAGATCGTGGGGCTGCTTGGACCTAACGGAGCCGGTAAGACCACCACTTTCTATATGACTGTAGGCCTGATTACTCCCAATGAGGGTGAGATATTTCTGGATGATCTGAACATTACCAAATTTCCGGTGTACAAGAGAGCGCAGAACGGCATCGGTTATCTTGCACAGGAGCCGTCGGTGTTCAGAAAGCTCAGTGTGGAGGACAATATAAAAGCCGTGCTCCAGATGACCCCTTTGAGCAGGGCAGAACAGAAAGATAAACTTGAAAGCCTTATTGCGGAATTCCGGCTACAGAAAGTGCGAAAGAACCTCGGCGACCAACTGAGCGGCGGAGAGCGCCGGCGCACGGAGATAGCCCGGTGTCTGGCCATCAATCCAAAGTTCATCATGCTTGATGAACCTTTTGCCGGTGTTGACCCTATCGCCGTGGAGGATATCCAGTCAATAGTCTATAAGCTGAAGGAGAAAAACATAGGCATTCTCATTACTGACCATAACGCGCCTGAGACTCTGTCGATCACCGACCGAGCCTATCTCCTTTTTGAGGGCAAGATATTGTTTCAAGGTACGAGTGAGGAACTTGCCGACAATCCTGTGGTTCGGGAAAAATATCTCGGACGTAATTTCATATTCCGGCGCAAAAAGTTTGAATAATTGAATAAACGGTGCTATGCTCCGGCTGTCTGTCGGAGCATTCTGATCGCTTCTGTCCGTGATGCCGAGATCAGATGAGGATGATGGGCATCGGAATTGACTACGATCGGCACTCCGGTGCCACGTAGCATTTGCCATAGTTCAGGAGCCGGAAAGAATCGTCCTGTCGCTTCATAGTGCTTGGTGTTTATTTCCACAGTAATGCCTGTGAGTATTATCTCGTGGATCAATGTTTCGACCCCGGTACGGTAGCATTGCGACGACTCTATGTCATGACGGACGGCTGATGCGTTCAGACGCAGTTTGTCAAGGTGGCCTATGATCTCGAATCCTCCGGCTTTGACCATCGCTAATGATTGTTTGAAATAAGTGCTGACCACATAGTCGAGATCGTTGTGGAAATGTTCTTTAAGGTATTGGGCGAAGCGGGCCGGGGAACCGTCTACGTCAATCCGGTTGCCATCCTGAGTCGGAATAATGTGCACGGATCCGATGCGGTAATCCAGGGGCAGAGATGTAAAGAATGGGTGTGACGGCCCCCAGTCCGGTCCGAGATAGTCGATTTCCATGGCTGCATAGATTTTCATGCGGCCGCGGTAGATATTGCGTAGTCTTTCGGCTTCCGACAGATATGCCGTAACGTTGTCGGCCGCCATGTTGCACGGAGATGTCAGCGGCACCGGAGAGTGGGGGGAGAATCCCCAGTGGCTGAAGCCCTCGGCCATGGCTGCGGCCGCCATCTCTTCCATCGAAGCGCGTCCGTCGCAAAATTGCGTATGTGAATGAAGATTATAGGGAATATCGTCCCTCAGTTCGTGAAAAAAATCAAAAGAAGCCATAATATGGTTAATAGTCGGTTTTTAGATTGATGGATTGAGAGGAAAGACGACGTATATGTCCGGAAAACAGGCAGATGAATACGATCGCTGTTGCTATCCATGCCCCCAGCGACAAGGCTGCACTTAGCCCGAATCCTTCGGTGCAGGGTGCGAACAGTATGTAGCTTACGCATACTACGGCCATGAAGACGGCAGGGGCGAGTGTGATCATATATGCTTTGCGGTGACGTGCCAGATAGACTGTTGCGGCCCATAGGTTGGACACGGCAAGTGTCTGATTGCTCCATGCGAAATAACACCATAGCACGGTGAAGTCGATTAGCAGCAAAGTTGATTCGGGCCCATACAAGCTATGCTGAGAAATTGTATAAGAAATGTTTCCATGCCGGCATGGGCATGAAATCAACGTTATTGTGGCGTGTTATTGCCGGCATCGGTTGTCCGGCATCCGTATCCATGATACGGTCGACTATAAGGCCATAGATGAAGTAGCCGCCTATCAGCACTGCAAGGGCTATGATAAATGAAGTCATCTGGAATAATGCGTAGAGAGAATGAGGTTGATATTGTGTACTCTGCAAATTTAGTGAAATGCAACTGTATGAGCAAATTTTAAAAAGCTGTGTGAGAATAGCAACGGGCGTGTCACATTTTTATATTGTGTGACACGCCCGTCATGTGTTATATGGTTTCAGTACCGAATGGTCGGCTATCAGTCGCGGATGGGATGATATTCCACAAATGCCTCCATCGCTTCGTATGATGCCAGACCGAGTGATTCATACAGTTTGGCTGTGGCGCGGTTGCGCTCTTCGGCGCGCTGCCAGAACAGACGGTCGTCATCGCCGAGGAACGGGGCGTTTTCCATCTGGCTCTGGTGTTTGAGAATGGAATTGCGCTTGAAGCGAAGTTCTTCCGGCGAGATAGGCACGGCCATTTCGATGTGGTCGATTTCCCATTCTGCCCATGCGCCGCGATACATCCATATTTTGCATTCTTTCATCCAGTCCTCGTCCTTGAACTCGTCGATCACGGCAAATACGGCGTCAGTGCATACTCGATGGGTGCCGTGGGGATCGGCAAGGTCGCCTGCCACGAAGATCTGATGAGGTTTGACGCTCAGAATCAGGTCGCGTACGATGGCGATGTCCTTGTCGGTAAGATCGCCTTTTTTGATTGCGCCTGTTTCGTAGAAAGGAAGGCGGAGGAAATGCACGTTTTCAGGTTTCACGCCCATGAATTTGCATGCCGTGCGGGCTTCTGCCTGCCTTATCATGGTCTTGATGGTGCGGATATCCTGGCTGTCCATGTCGCCGGGCTGCTTATTGGCCACATAGTCGTTGATCTCCTTGCTCTTCTGCTTGAAATTGTCGTTGTCGAATCCGAATATCGGTGCGATGTAGTCGTTGAGCATGATGTAGCGCATCATGTCCTCGTCGCCCACTGCGATGTTGCCAGATGTCTCGTAGGCTACATGCACGTCGTGGTGCTGGTCCACAAGGCGTTTGAATGTGCCGCCCATTGAAATCACATCGTCATCGGGGTGGGGAGAGAAGACTATCACGCGCTTGGGGTAGGGTTTGGCGCGTTCAGGACGATAGGTGTCGTCTGCGTCAGGCTTGCCGCCGGGCCAGCCGGTGATGGTGTGCTGAAGTTCATTGAACACCTTGATGTTCACGTTGTAGCCGGAGCCGTATATGGCGAGCAGTTCGCCGAGACCGTGGTCGTTATAGTCCTGATTGGTGAGCTTGAGAATCGGTTTGCCGGTCTGCTGGCACAGCCACACGATGGCGCGGCGTATCAGTTTGTCGTTCCATTCGCATGTGGTCACCATCCAGGGGTGGGAAATGCGGGTGAGACTCTCGGCGGCGGTGATGTCGATTACCAGAGTGGTGCGAGTGTGGTTCTGCAGAAGTGATGCCGGCACATTGGGTGTCGCGGGTCCTTCCACTGCCTGAGCCACGATTTCGGCGCGGTTCTCGCCCCAAGCCATAGTGATGATACGGTTGGCACGGAGAATATTGCTCATGCCCAGAGTCAGCGCTGTGGTGGGAGGAGTGTCGACTTTGTATGACGATGCCACACCCTGACGCTGCTCTGCGCTGAGAAGCACCAGACGACATGTGCTGGAAATTGTGGCTCCGGGTTCATTGAAGCCAATCGCTCCGTGAGGTCCTACCTGACACAGCACAAGGTCAAGGCCGCCTTCGGTTTCCATCAGGTTCTCATATTCGCGGCATTCGGCAGCAACGTCTGCGCGAGTGCAGGAAGTGTTGAATGTATGGATGTTTTCAGCGGGGATGTCAATGTGGTCCAGAAAGTTTTCTTTGAGACTTCCGAATGTGCTGGGGCCTTCTGTCGCGCCGTCGTTGTAAAATTCAGTAAGGTTGAACACCACGGTATCCTTGAAACTGATCTTACCGCTTTTGTATAAGTCGATCAGGGCGGAGTAAACGCTCATGGTGCTGTTGCCAGCGCCGATCGCCATGACGAATTTGCCTTTTTTTGCAACGGCACGGTCCATGGCGTGCACGACATGTTCTGCTATTCCTTCGCTTCCTTCTGCTATCGTTTCATAGATTCTGGTGTCGATTTTTTCTTCACGCGTGAGGGCAGCGGCTTCGATTTCATCGCCTGGAGCGTAGTACCGACGCGGAATGCTGTCCAGTTTAATCTTTGAGCTAAGATTAGTTCTCATGGGTTTATGAATGAAATGTGAGATAATTTATATACATACCGCAAAGTTAATCAGAATTCTCCAACCCGCCAAAAAAATTGTGATATGGGAAATTCTAATATTTTTGTTAAATTTGCGCTTAATTAATGGATGCACATACAGGCTCTGGTGCAGATATTTAAAGACATGCAGAAAGATCAGTCATAAATTTATATTATATTCTCAGACAATGGTGAAAAAAATTGCTATCTCCGCCCTTATGCTTGCCGCTTTTGTTCCGGCAGTGGCGTCGCCGCTATGGCTCCGAAACACGGCCATTTCCCCCGACGGTTCGAAAATAGCCTTTACATACAAGGGCGATATATATACTGTGTCGTCGACAGGAGGGAAGGCCACACGCCTTACTTCGATGTCGTCGTTCGACACGTCGCCGTTATGGAGTCCTGACGGAAGCATGATCGCTTTTGCAAGCGACCGGGAAGGATCGCTGGATATATACGTGATGCCTGCTGAAGGAGGAACACCACGCCGACTCACCACTCACAGCGGCAAGGAGACTCCTCTGGCGTTCATGGGCAATGACCGACTGCTGTTCAGCGCTTCGCTCCAACCTGCACGCCATGCCGCACAGGGTAATTTTCAAAGTCAGGTGTATGTGGTGAACGTGGACGGATCATCGCGTCCGGTACTGTATTCTTCTATTCCGGCCACCGCCATGAGTGTGGCAGCGGACGGACGCGTGCTTTATCAGGACCGCAAGGGTTATGAGAATCTTATGCGTAAACATGAGCGATCATCTGGCACGGCCGATGTGTGGATGGTAAGTGACGGGAAATATACGCGCCTGACTGATTTTGGAGGCAATGATCTGAATCCCGTATGGGATGCCGGCGGCCAGAGTTTTTATTATCTTTCAGAGCGATCTGACAATACACTTAACGTCTACCGTCGGAATCTTGCGGATGGAAAAGATACTCAACTGACTCATTTCAAGGATCATCCTGTGCGCTCTCTGTCGGCATCGACCGATGGCATTCTGGCATTCAGCTGGGATGGTGAGATCTATACACTGTCTCCCGGTGCAACGGAACCGGATAAGTTGCATGTGGAGATCGTGACTGATGATTATACGCGTCAGCTTCAGAAAATTACACGTCGGAGCGGAGCGGGGTCCATGGCCGTAAGCCCGGATGGCGACGAAGTCGCTTTTGTAGTGCACGGCAACGTTTATGTCACGTCCACTAAATATGGCACCACTCGCCGTATAACCAACACTCCGGAGCAGGAACGAACGGTAGACTTTTCGTCAGACGGGCGTACTCTGGTCTATGACGGCGAGCGCGACGGAATATGGCAACTCTACACCGCGACGATCGCAAATTCTGAAGAAAAGAAATTCACATACGCCACGGAGATAACCGAAACTCCGTTGTACAGGAGTGATAAGCCCGCTTTTCAGCCCGCTTTTTCTCCTGATGGAAAGGAAGTGGCGTTTTTGGAAAACCGTACCACTCTTCGTGTGATAAATCTAAAAGATAAAAAGGTACGCACGGCTCTTGACGGCAAATATAATTATTCCTATACGGATGGAGATGTGTCGTTTGAATGGAGTCCCGACAGCCGCTGGTTCCTTGTCGATTATATAGGAGAGGGAGGTTGGAACAACAAGGATGTCGCTCTGGTCAAGTCAGACGGCAGTGAGGTGCATGATCTGACTCAGAGCGGGTATTCCGATGGCAATGCAAAATGGGTGCTTGGCGGAAAGGCCATGATATGGGACAGCGACCGTAACGGTATGCGCAGTCATGGTAGCTGGGGCTCTCAGAGTGATGTCTACATTATGTTTTTTGATGGCGAGGCTTATGATAAGTTCATGATGGACGAAGAGGAACTGGCGCTGCTTGAAGAAAAGGAAAAGAAAGACGCTGAGGATGAAAAGGCCAAGTCCGAGAATGAAAGCAAGAAGAATAAAAAGAAAAAAGACGGTGACAAGGATAAAAAAGCCGAAGAAACCAAACCGTTGGAATTTGACCTTGACAATGCACGGTATCGTGTGAAGCGTTTGTCGGGTAATTCGTCCAGGATCGGAGATTTTGCATTGTCAAAGAAGGGTGATAAACTGTTTTATATCACATCGTTTGAAGGAACAGGTGACCTGTGGGTCACTGACCTGAAAAAAGGAGATACGAAAATACTGGCCAAAGCTGTGGGTTACGGAGGTCTGTCATGGGCTGACAAAGCCGACGACCTTTATATGCTCGGCAGCGGTATAAAGAAGATCAATCCGGAATCCGGTGCGGTGGAAAATGTGGATTTTGAAGCACGTCAGGAATATCGGCCGTTTGCCGAACGCGAGTATATGTTCAATCACGTATGGCAACAGGTTAAAGATAAATTTTATGATGCAGACCTGCATGGTGTAGACTGGAGCATGTATGGCGAAGCATACCGCCGGTTCCTTCCGCATATCACCAACAATTATGATTTTTCTGAATTGTTGAGTGAGATTCTTGGAGAACTCAATGCGTCACACACCGGCAGCAGCTATTATGGTCCGGGTGCGTCTCAGCAGGTAGCAGTGCTTGGCGCTTTCTATGATGAAGACTATGCCGGCGACGGGCTGAAAGTGGCAGAGGTGATCAAGCGAGGTCCACTCGACACAAAGAAAGCATCTGTAAAACCCGGCGATGTGATTCTGGCCGTGGACGGCAAGACTATTGCAGCCGGTCAGGACTATTTCCCGCTTATGGAGGGGCTGGCCGGACGGCGTGTGCGTCTGACCGTGCGTCGTGCTGATTCAGGCAAGACAGAATCCGTTGAGGTGAAGCCGATAAGCAACGGAGCCCAGTCAGATCTGCTGTATCAGCGCTGGGTGGAGCGCAATCAGGCGGTTGTAGACAGCGTCAGCGGAGGGCGTGTGGCTTATGTTCATGTAGAAGGGATGGATTCTCCAAGTTATCGGCGTGTTTTTTCGGAATTGCTTGGAAAATATCGCAACCGTGAGGCCGTGGTGGTGGACACCCGTTACAACGGCGGCGGATGGCTTCACAATGATATAGCGCTGTTGCTTGGTGGACGCGAGTATGTGCGCTTTTCGCCACGCGGCCAGTATATCGGCAGTGAGCCTTTTACACAGTGGACCAAGCCGTCCGTGATGCTCGTCAATGAAAGTAACTACAGTGATGCGCACGGCACGCCTTACACTTATCAGACCCTCGGACTTGGCGACGTGGTCGGAGCGCCGGTGCCAGGCACCATGACCGCCGTGTGGTGGGAGAGTCAGATCGATCCTTCGATCATATTCGGCATTCCGCAGGTCACGTCGCTGGATGTTAACGGCAATGTTCTGGAAAACCAGCAGCTCAATCCGGACGTGGTCATCTACAATAAACCTGAGGAAGTGCTCCGTGGCGAGGATGCCCAGTTGATCGGCGCCACACGGCATCTGCTTAAACAACTTGATTCGAAGAAGAAACAATGATGAAATCACCGTTTTCCCGTCCGCTGTATGTGATGGCCAAGCCCGCAGGCTCTGCATGCAATATGGCCTGCAGCTATTGCTATTATCTCGACAAACAGCGTTTTTATAATCCCGACGACTCGCGTTATAATATGTCGGACGAAATGCTGGATCTGTTTGTGAAACGTTATTTTGAAGCGCAGACAGAGGGTGAGGTCTTGTTCACGTGGCATGGCGGGGAAACTCTGTTGCGTCCGTTGTCTTTTTATAAAAAAGCGATGGAGTTGCAGAAAAAGTATGGCGGAGGGCGCAGTGTGCTTAACTGCCTTCAAACCAACGGCACCCTGCTCACTGAAGAGTGGTGTCGGTTTCTGCGTGAAAACAGATGGCTTGTAGGACTTTCAATCGACGGACCGCAGCGGTTTCACGACGAGTATCGCCGTAACCGCGGCGGTCAGCTGTCGTTTCTGAAAGTGATGAAAGCCGTGCACATGCTCAATGCTTATGGCGTTGACTGGAATGCCATGGCGGTAGTCAATGACTACAATGCTGATTATCCGGAGGAGTTCTATGATTTCTTTCGCTCGATCGACTGTAATTTCATTCAGTTCGCTCCGATTGTGGAGCGTCTGACACCGTCAGGAGACATTGCTTCGGACCTTGAATCAGGCGATCTGGCTGATTTTTCTGTTTCTCCGGAGCAGTGGGGCGAGTTTTTGTGCCGTCTGTTTGACCGTTGGGTCAGGCATGATGTCGGTAAGGTCTTTATCCAGATTTTTGACGCCACGCTGGCCAACTGGTGCGGCGTGACTCCCGGAGTGTGCTCTCTTGCAAAGGAGTGCGGACACGCAGGAGTGATGGAGTATGACGGCACCGTCTACTGCTGTGACCATTTCGTATTTCCTGAATATCGTCTTGGAAATATCAGGGAGAACACTTTTATAGAAATGATGGGAAGCGAACGTCAGCTGGCTTTTGGTGCGGCCAAGCACACGTCGTTGCCCGACAAGTGCCGCGGCTGTCGGTGGCTGTTTGCCTGCCATGGTGAGTGCCCGAAAAACCGTATAGCTCCAGGCGGGGTTAATTATCTGTGTGAAGGTTACCGGCGATTTTTTGAACATGTGGCTCCCTACATGGACTTCATGCGTGATGAACTTGCTGCCGGACGTCCGCCGGCCAATGTGATGCAGTCGCCGCTGGTTCAGTCCTTATAGCCTTCGTAGGCGGAAATATCGTCGGCAGTTACATCGGCCGGGATGGGGTATGGCGCGCCGGAATGGTCGCGGTAATATTCCTGTGCGGCTGCTATGATTTCAAGGTTGTTGACTCGTCGGATACCTGAGCGCAACAGCTTGGCCGGAGCACCTCCGATAAGGGAATTTTCGGGTATGATTGACGAGTAGTCGCGGCCGACAATGCTGTGGCTGCCTACTATGGTGAATGGTGGCAAAACAGTGCCGGGACCTATTGAAGACGAGTTGCATATCCAGCATCCGCGGCCTATCCTTACCGAACTGATATAATCTGGGATCAGTCCGGTGCCGAGGTCTGCTATATAGTGATAGTTTGAATCGAATATCTGGGACCGGTGGGTGATTCTCACTTCGTCCTCCAATGTGATGCTGCCGAAGCAGCCCACATTGACCTGCTCGCAGATGATCGTCTTGTTGCCGAAAGAGAGCCTGGCATCCGTCATGACGCTTATTTTCGACGCCGAGCATATAGTGCAGGATCCGTGAAACAGAATATCGCCGCACAGATACAGTTCAGTGTCGCCGGCTATGCGTTCGGGAGCGCCGATGCGTCCGGCGTTGAAACGTATCATGCCTGATTTGACATGCCCGCGGGCAATTTTCATGGTGCCGCTCAGGTTTGTGAACTTGGGGCATCCGAACACCCATACCGGCAGTTTCCATGCCTGCTCGGCCGGGAAGCATCGGAAGTTTAGCCACAAAGTGGCGAATGGATTGATCCATCGGCCCGAAAGTATCTCTTCAATACGTCCGAGTCCGTAATGCTTGTCGATCTGGCGCAATATCGGGCCGATCGAATGGCTACGGTAATATTCTTTTATGTGACGGAATTTCATCGTTGATGCCTGCGGACGATTTTTTCTGTTATCAGAGAGCGCTCGCCATGATTCAGGCCGACAACAAAAATGATCGCGGCTGTCAAGGTAACGCTTATCATTGTAACGGCCACAAGACCTATAAAATTGTCCGGAATCCACAAACTGACCGGATACATGACGATGAACGACAGGCCGCACACTGCCATGGACGGCCAAATAGCGCGGATGACATAGCTTTTCCATGTGAAGTCGGTCACATATTGTTTAAGAATGTGGAAACTTATGATTATATATCCTATACGCACTATAGTGAGCACCTGATACGTGACCACGGCCGGAAATCCGTAGATGATCAGCAGCCAGCTCAGCGGAAACGCGAGCATGAAGAATGTGCTGCCGTACAGGATTGTGGCACGCAGTCTGCCCACGGCCTGAACTCCGCTCCACAGTGGATTGGTGAGCGTGTTGACAAGAGTATATACCAGTGCCCACTGTACGAAAAGCGATGTGCTGGTCGGAACATCTACCAACCATATAGACAGTATTGATTGTGTGCGCAGTATGATCGGCAGGCATATGGCCCATGTCAGAAACGCGGAGTATCGTGTGCCGGAATATACCAGATCGGTGTAGCGTGATATTTCGCCGCAGGCATAGCTTTTGATGATCTGCGGCCTTATGGCCGTGAAGAAGTTTATGGCAAAGTTATTGATGGCTGCGGTGACTTGCCATGTGATGCCACGGGCTGCGTTGACTGCCAGACCGAAAAAATGATTTACAAGTAGAGTCACGCCCTGTTCGTTGAGCGACCACACTCCTGATCCGAGTATATTCCAGCCGGCAAATGCGAACATCCTGCGAAACAGATCGGCATTCCAGTATGGACGAAACGCTGTCTCGGAATAGTGCTTCCGGCAATATGCTATTAATATAGCCTTGGATATTATCTGCGCCAAGGCGAGCAGTATCGAGTACAATATGAGCCTTTGGTCCGGAGAATACAGAATGATGAATGCGACGGCGAGTTTCGCTCCTGCATCAAAAAGCCCTATGTACGCGTATATCTTCATGTTTTCTCTGGCTATGAGCACGGACTCATATACGGCACCTATGAATGTGGCGACAAGTGACAGCAACATGGCCCATAGTGTCACTATTGCAGCATTTATGCGGTCGGGAGGCAGAGTCATGTAGCATTTGATATACCATGTGCCAACAGCCCCTCCGATCATGAGAACAGCTATGGCTATGGCTGCGTATATGCCCCAGCTGAGGTTGAATATGCGGCCCAATGTCTCATTGTTGCCTTTGCCCAGTTCGAAGTTCAGGAAACGCTGAGTGGCGTTGGTGAGTGCCGATGAGAAGAAAATGAACGATGCGCTCAGACCGCCGACCACGTTATATATGCCATAGTCATCTATGCCGAGTGCTTCCATTACCACTCGTGTGGTGTAGAGCGTCACTCCCATGATGGCCAGCATCCTGATGTATAGAAACAGGGTGTTGCGCGCTATCTGCCGGTTGTCGCGGTTATGTGAGTCGGCGGTTACGGACATGGGGTCAGTCTATTCTGTTTTTGATCAGTTTGGCCGGATTGCCGCCGATAATGGAGTTTTCGGGAAAATCACGGGTCACGACGCTCCCGGCGGCGATTACGGTGCCGTCGGCTATGGTGCGTCCGGCATTGATTATAGCCCGCTGGCCGATCCACACATTGTTATGAATGCGCACGGGGCGTGTTTCGGACATGCCCTGGCGGCCGATGGGGATTTCCGGATCGGAATAATTATGATTTCTGTTGAATATAAGTACGTCCGGAGCCATCATCACATGGTCGCCTATCTTTATGTCGTTTGGAAGATGGCAGTTTGCTCCGATGCCGCTGTCATCGCCGATTTCGATTTCCGATCCGTTGCCGAAATATGCCTT
Organism: Muribaculaceae bacterium; assembly: GCA_011959405.1. Taxonomy (GTDB): domain Bacteria; phylum Bacteroidota; class Bacteroidia; order Bacteroidales; family Muribaculaceae; genus UBA3263. The sequence continues at coordinate 44,867 of BLLX01000002.1, read as the reverse complement.
GCGGTTCACGGTGACAATCGCACCGCATCGCTTGAATATGTGGTGGCAACAGATCACACGCAGCCTGTTGCTGAGCTTTCCGACCACAGGAGTGTAGGAGTCAGGAAGGTGTGTAGCTAATCCGTAATATAATATCAGAAATAATTTCCTCATATATGCTTTCGGGCTATTTGGGAGAAGCGCTTGCGTCTGCGAAGAAAATATGATATGAGAATATTAGGCGCATTGGCTATCAGGTTGTCAGCCGGTGCCTTAATAGAGTTGTAGGCACCGCGCATTTTTTTGTAGTCGCGGTGTGCGCGCAGTATTGCCGCCGCATCTTTCCAGTGGAACGTCAGCATGGATTTACTCCATGCCAGAGTGTCGAGAAGACGTCGGGTGAACAATGCTTTTTTGCGGTCGGATGCCGGTAGATTTTTATGTAGCAAAAGCAGGTTGTTGCGAAAATTGAGATAGGTCTTGCGCGGATTGCCCATCGGGAGAGATCCTCCGCCCAGATGGTAGACTACCGATGATGGCACGGCCGCCAGCTGCCAACCGGCAAGACGCATGCGCCAGCACAGGTCTATCTCTTCCATATGGGCAAAAAATTCAGCGTCAAGCCCGCCGCACACTCTGTAGAGATCGGTGCGCACCATCAGAGCCGCTCCGCTCGCCCAGTCAATATTGGCCGGAGTGTCATATTGGCCGAGATCTGCTTCCACTGTATCGAATATGCGTCCGCGGCAATACGGATAACCATGACGGTCTATATATCCGCCGCATGCTCCTGCATATTCAAATTTTTCAGGATAGTGATAGCTGAGGATTTTGGGCTGGCAGGCGCCGACTTCGGGATGGGCGTCCATGAATTCGGCCAATTGATTGATCCATCCCGGGGCCGGAGCAACGTCGGAATTCAGCAGGACAGAGTAGGGGGTTGAAACGCGTTCCAGAGCCAGATTGTATCCTCCGGCAAATCCATGGTTTCTGTCGAACGATATGACCGCAACGCCAAGCCATTTGAGATAGTCGACGGAGCCGTCCGTGCTTCCGTTGTCGGCCACGATCACATCCGCTATATCAGGATCGGTATTGTCCAGTACGCGCGGCAGGAACTCTTTCAGAAGATCCATGCCGTTCCAGTTGAGTATTATTACCGAAACTTTCGCACTCATATGGTTATCTCTCCGGTAAATTTGGATCCGTCGTCGTGCATGGCCGACAGTCTCACCGGCACTACGGAGTTGGCCAGTTCGGGCCGTATTTCCGGCAATTCTACACGCAGATAGTTGTCGGTGAATCCTTCCATGCGTCCGTGGTTTTCATGCTCGATAAGCACCGGGCGCACAGATCCGGCAAAAGGTAGACTGAAATCCTTCAGCAACCGCTCGCTTATGGCAAGCATCTGCCGTGTGCGGTGATGCTTTTCCTCGGGGGTGACCACGTGGGGGATTTCCAGAGCCCGAGTGCCCGGGCGTTCAGAATATGTGAACACATGCAGGCGTGACACCGGGAGTGAATCCACAAAATTCCTGGATTCATTAAACAACTCTTCTGTTTCCCCGCGTGCGCCGACTATGAGATCCACTCCGATGAAAGCGTGCGGCATACAAGTCCTTACGGTTTCGATTTTATGGCGAAACAGCTGGGTGTCATAATGGCGTCGCATGAGTTTAAGCACCCCGTCCGATCCGCTTTGCAGCGGTATGTGGAAGTGTGGCATGAAGCGTCGGCTTCCGGCCACGAATTCTATAAGTTCATCGGTGAGCAGGTTAGGCTCGATGGAGCTGATGCGGTAGCGCTCAATGCCGTCCACTTTGTCCAGTTGCCGGCATAGGTCAATGAATCTGTCATCGCGACCTGCGCCGAAGTCTCCGATATTGACTCCGGTTATGACGATCTCGCGTCCACCTTCGGCCGCTACTTCATTGGCTTGACGGACTATATCGTCTATCATCCCTGAACGCGACCTACCGCGTGCGGCTGGTATGGTGCAGTATGTACACCAGTAATTGCAACCGTCCTGTACTTTAAGGAAATATCTGGTCCTGTCGCCACGGGAGCATGACGGCATGAAATCGCGTATGTGACGTGCGTCAGTCACTTTGGCCGCATCGTGCAGATGAGAGCGTCCGCACAGCCAGTTTTCCACATAGTCGGCAATCTGCAATTTCGAGTTTACGCCGACCACCAGATCTACGCCGTCTATAGCCGCTACTTCGTCCGGCTTGAGCTGTGCGTAGCAGCCGGTCACGATGATAGCGGCCGAGGGATATTTTGTTGCGAGGGAACGTATGACACGACGGCATTTTTTGTCGGCTTCTCCTGTTACGGAACAAGTGTTGACCACACAGAGGTCAGGTGTTTCTCCTGGGGCCACACGGCATACGCCCCGTTCGGCAAGCAGGCGTGCCACAGTCGAGGTCTCTGCGAAATTCAGTTTGCATCCGAGGGTGGCAAATAATGCTTTGTGTTGTGTATATTGTGGTGTCAATGTATGTAAATAGCGATTTTTGTGCAAAATTTGGAGTGTGAGACTAATTTACGGTCTCACACTCCAAACGTAAAATATCTTTATTACAGGATTGAGTTGGTAACTTTCAGATTGGTAATCTTGCTGTTGAACTTTCCGGTTTTTTCGAGAGGAAATACGAGGGTGCGGACTTCTGCCATCTTGTTTTTGCCGCCGTTATAGCTGAGCCAGCGGGTGTTCATGTCGTCGACAAGTTTTCCGTTTACATAAAGTCGGGTTCCTTTGTTGTCGCCGGTTACTTTAACATGTAGCTTTTCACCCGGGAGCACATTCTGCCTGAACTGATGCAGCTTTTCTTCGCGGCTGAAGGCCATATTGCCGGTGATCGGATCGCTGAGCCAGAATGTGGCGTTGGGGCTTTCGAACAATACGGTGCCTTTGGTTTCCTCAGCTCCTTCGATGTCAAATTCCACAGTATAGTCATAGCCTATTTCCGGAATGGGCAAAGTTGTTCCGGCCGGCACCACCTGCTGGCTGATCACCACAGTGCCGGGTTCCGAACCGTAGCGAGCCAGATAGTTCACTCCTGGGGCTTCGCTAAGCCTGGTGCTTTTGCTGATAAATTCGTCGTAAGGCACGGTCACATCCTTGCCGTCCCAGGTTTTGGCCGACATGGTGGGCAGTGCGTGCATGACACGGTGATGTATGTCTTTTATGGTTATGCCGTTGTTTGGGTGATCATTCCATACGGCAAACATTCCGCCTTCGATTTGTTTCAGTTTATCGCCCTCGAACACTGTTCCGCCGATGTTGGCCGGAGTCCAGTTGTCATACAGCATTTTTGTGTTGAGGTAATCATAGTAATATCCGGCAGACGGAACTATGTAGACGTAGCCGTCGGGGATGGAGACCATGCGGTAGCCGAGATCGATCATGTCGGAGGGGTTGGCGTATCCATTGCTCCAGCCGTACATGATCACATTGTCTGATTGGACAGGCTGTTTGCCTTTGGCATGTGTGAGCGATCCCCATATAAGCGGCTGTTTGCCGAATTTTTCGGTGTATTTGATGTAGCGGTCGGTCATGTATCGGAATTTTTCCACCACTACAGAGTCGCGGTTGGAGTATTCGTCAGTGCCGATATGGAAACTCGGTCCGGCAAACACGGGGTCGTCTCCTCCAAGGTATTCGGCGAGCAGATTGTCGAGAAATTCATATGTTTTCGGAGACATCAGGTCAAGATGGTCACGTCCGTAAGCGTCGTCCGTACTGCCGATTTCGGGCATGAAACGTGTGAATGCCAGTGCATGTGCCGGAAAGTCTATTTCCGGGATGATTTCCACATGACGATCTTCGGCGTATTTCACAAGATCGCGGAATTCCTGTTTGGTGTATGATCCGTCGCGTGAGGTGAGTCCGGGATATGTGTCGCATTCCATGCGGAAGGCAGCCTGTGTTTTGTCCCAGTCATCGTCAAAATAATATTTGAATCCGTTGTCGTTGAGATGGATGTGGAGCTTGTTCATCTTGTAGTATGCCATTGCGTCTACAAGGTCGTAGAGATAGTCCATCGGTATGAATTTGCGTCCGGCATCAATCATGAAGCCGCGCCATGCGAAGTCGGGATAGTCTGTCGCCGAACCGTAAGGCAGCGATAGGTCGTCACTCATTTCGGTCATCTGCAGCAGGGTGCGTGTAGCCCAGTAAAGAGCTTCGGCTGTCGGGGCAGTAAGTGTAACACCGTTTTTGTCGACAGTGAGGGTATATTGTTCCTGATTTGACTTCTTCTGCGGCTTAAGTTGCAGTCTGATGTCACCCTGGCGACTTTTGGCATTAGGCGCCAGGCGGAGGTCTGTGCCGGCAATGGTGGTGTAATCCTGAGCCAGGCGTTCGGCCACATGTGCAAGTTCCGGATTCTTGTCGGAATATACTATGCGGGATTCTGCTGAAGGAGTAAACCGTCCTTCACCGCCTTTCCATTGCCTTAGTTCTGGCACCGTGAAAGGTTTTTGGTTGATTTCTGCCGACAGGTCAACAGGCGCATATATTGATGCGAGTCCGATTGCGAGAGAAACGAAAGAAGTCCTGATGCTCATTGATGAAGAGTTTATTGAAATGAGTATTAGAGTTGATGCACAAAGGTAGCTAATTTTTCCGTCATTATGGTGAATTCTATGGATATTTTGAGATAAACATCATGACAATCTGTGATTTTGAAGTGTGAACGGATTTGATTAATTTTGCGGATATAATAAAAAACGGAGGTGAAAACTATACAGAACTTGTTGATGCTCGTGACTTGCGGGCTTATGATGCTTGCCGTGGCTGTTAATCGTGACGGGCGCGTGTTCGGATATGAGCCGGGCCAAAACCAAAGCGGTCAGGAGGTGATAGCCGGGCGTTTTGCCGGCGGCACTCTGATCGTAAATACTTCGGAGCTTGGCAGCGGATATGTGGGCTATGGCGGGAGAACACCTGTGGAAATTTATATTGTGGACGGGCGTATTGATAGTATAGTGGCCTTGCCTAATGCCGAGACTCCCTCGTTTTTTAACGGAGTGAAAGAGTCGGTGTTGCCGGTATATAAAGGGCTGACCGTTTCCGATGCATTGGCCAGACATGTGGATGGAATCTCCGGCGCTACATTTTCGTCGGATGCCGTTATAGGCAACATAAACAGCGGGCTTCGCTATGCTGCCGATAGCGGATTGCCGTCAGACGCGGAGACCGGTCGTGCAATTTCCGCAGGTTATGTGGCCAGCCTGTTGGTGGTGCTGTCAGCCGCAGTATTTCCGCTATTTGTCAGATCCGGAATATATCGGTGGTTGCAGTTGGCGGTCAATATTGTGGTTCTCGGATTCTGGACAGGAACATTTCTCGATTATTCCCGAATAGTCGGCTTCTTTTCTAATGGCTTGGATTTGTGGAAATTGGCCATAGTAGCTGTCATGCTTGCAGTGGCTTTTATATATCCGTTGTTTGGCAGAAAGAGTCATTATTGTATGTGGGTGTGCCCTTTGGGATCGCTTCAGGAAATGGCTGGAAAATGCCGAAAGAGAAAATGGCAGTTATCTCGTCGTGTGATTAAAGGTCTTGATATTTTCCGCCAGCTGCTATGGGCGGTGTTGATGCTTGCCATGTGGTCGGGTGTCTGGTTTTCATGGATGGATTATGAGCTGTTTGCCGCGTTTCTGTTTGACAGGGCACCGTATGCTCTGACGGCAGTAGCAGTGGCCGTGGTCATTCTCTCAGTGTTTGTCAACCGGCCTTATTGCCGTTTTATCTGTCCTACCGGAAGTTTGTTTAAGATTTCGCAAAATTGATAGTTATCATTCTATGAAGATTCCAGCTTTTGTTAACGTACTTTTAGCCACGGCTCTTGTGGTGCTTTCGATTAAAATTACATTTGGCGATTCTGCCGAAACGGATTCGCACAGCGGAGGCCGTGGCGTTTCTGACGGCATCACTTCGGCAACCTCGCGGGTGTCTTCTGCGTCGGCATACGATATGATATTATCGCGTACCAGCATAAGGGAGTATGCCGATAGAGCCGTGGGCAGTGAGACGGTTGATTCGCTGCTGAAGGCCGGTATGGCTGCTCCTACGGCAGGAAACCGTCAGCCATGGAAGTTTATAGTGGTGGATGACAGCAGTCTGATTGCGTCCATTGGATCTGCGGCGAAGGCGTGGGCGCCTGTAGGGCGTGCTCCGATCGCCATAATTGTGTGCGGCGATAAGTCTGCGGCTTTTGATGGCGCGTTAAATGAGTATTGGATACAGGATTGTTCTGCAGTGTCTGAAAATATATTGCTTTCCGCGCATGCTATGGGGCTGGGTGCCGTGTGGTGCGGATGTTATCCGCAGAAAGACCGTGAGGAATTTATAGTGAATCTATTCGGCCTTCCTGACAACATTGTTCCGCTCAATGTCATAGCCATAGGCTACCCCAAAGAGTCCCATCGTCCTAAAGACAAATACCGGCAGGAAAATATCCACTATAACGTATGGTAAATAAACAAAGCAGCGTCGTAATTAATGAATTACGACGCTGCTTTGTTTATGCAGTATGACGATTATTTCACGTCGGCAAGTTCGGGATCCAGAATCTCAAGCATCTTGATGGCAGACACGGGGATACGTGTGCCGGGGCCGAAGATCGCGGATACGCCTGCCTGATAGAGGAAGTCATAATCCTGAGCGGGAATCACGCCGCCAGCAGTGACCATGATGTCTTCACGGCCGAGCTTCTTGAGCTCTTCGATAACCTGAGGAATCAGAGTCTTGTGGCCTGCGGCGAGAGAGCTGACGCCAAGGATGTGGACATCGTTTTCCACTGCCTGACGGGCGGCTTCTGCCGGGGTCTGGAACAGCGGCCCCATATCTACGTCAAAACCACAATCGGCATAGCCTGTAGCTACGACTTTAGCTCCGCGGTCATGTCCGTCCTGACCCATTTTTGCTATCATGATGCGGGGCTGACGGCCCTCGCGTTTCGCAAATTCCTCGGTGAGATGACGGGCACGGACGAAATCTGCATCGTTTTTGGTTTCTGAAGAGTACACGCCTGAAATAGTTCTGATTACAGCTTTATAACGGCCTACGACAGCTTCGCAGGCATCGGAAATTTCACCAAGAGTGGCGCGCAGGCCTGCTGCCTTGACTGCGAGGTCGAGCAGATTGCCCTGTTTGGTGCGCACGCATTCGGTAATGGCTTCGAGAGCTGCTTTTACGGCGGCTTCGTCGCGGTGGCCTTTGAGATTGTCGAGACGTTCGATCTGCTCTTTGCGCACCTGGGTGTTGTCGATTTCCAGAATGTCGATGGGATCTTCGTGGTCAAGACGATATTTGTTGATGCCCACGATGGTCTGACGGCCGGAGTCGATACGGGCCTGTGTTCGTGCCGAGGCTTCCTCGATGCGCAGTTTGGGCAGACCGGTTTCGATGGCCTTGGCCATGCCGCCGAGTTTTTCGATCTCCTGAATGTGCTGCCATGCACGATGTGCGATCTCGTTGGTGAGAGCTTCGACATAGTATGAGCCAGCCCATGGATCTATCTCTTTGGTGATATAGGTCTCTTCCTGAATATATATCTGGGTGTTGCGGGCTATGCGTGCGGAGAAATCGGTGGGCAGGGCTATGGCTTCGTCCAGTGCGTTTGTGTGGAGTGACTGGGTGTGGCCGAGGGCTGCTCCCATGGCCTCGATGCAGGTACGTCCCACGTTGTTGAACGGATCCTGCTCGGTCAGAGACCAGCCGGATGTCTGGGAGTGTGTGCGCAGCGCCAGTGATTTGGGATTCTTGGGATTGAACTGTTTTACAATCTTGGCCCAGAGCATACGGGCCGCGCGCATTTTGGCGATTTCCATGAAGAAATTCATGCCGATTGCCCAGAAGAAACTCAGGCGCGGCGCGAATGCGTCGATATCCATTCCGGCGTTGACACCGGCACGGAGATATTCAAGTCCGTCGGCCAGAGTGTAGGCCAGCTCGATGTCGCATGTGGCACCGGCTTCCTGCATGTGGTAGCCAGAGATGGAGATGGAGTTGAATTTCGGCATGTTTTGAGATGTGTACTCAAAAATGTCGGCGATAATGCGCATTGAGAATTCCGGCGGATATATATAGGTGTTGCGCACCATGAATTCCTTGAGGATGTCATTCTGGATAGTGCCGGCCATTTCTTCAAGCTTGGCTCCCTGTTCGAGTCCTGCATTGATGTAGAATGCGAGAACCGGAAGCACGGCTCCGTTCATGGTCATGGACACTGACATCTTGTTCAGGGGGATGCCGTCGAAGAGCACTTTCATGTCTTCAAGCGAGCAGATGCTCACACCTGCTTTGCCTACGTCGCCCACCACACGGGAGTGGTCGGCGTCATAACCGCGGTGAGTGGCCAGGTCAAAGGCTACTGAAAGGCCTTTCTGCCCTGACGCGAGGTTGCGGCGGTAGAACGCGTTTGATTCGGCTGCGGTGGAGAATCCGGCATACTGTCTGATGGTCCATGGGCGCATGGCATACATGCCACTGTACGGACCGCGCAGGAACGGAGGAAGACCGGCCACGTAGTCGAGGTGCTCCATGCCCTGAAGGTCGTCTTTAGTGTAGATCGGCTTGACGGGAATAAGTTCCGGAGTGAGCCATTCCTCAGTCTTGCCGACTGCGGGGGCCGCCTTGGCGGTGGCGCTGAATGCGTCGGCAGTTATGTTTATGCTGTTAAAGTCTGGTCTCATTGTGTGTGGTTGGTTTATTTGAGCAGTTTGGCATTGAATGCGCGCAAAGTGTCGAGCACATTGCTGCGCACATGGATGAAGTTTTCGATTCCTGCGGCCTTGAGCTCTTCTGTGCAGGCGGGAGCGCCGGCTACAACGAATTCTGCACGTCCGTCGAGATATTTAAATGCGGCGGGTGCGTATTCGGCGTATTCGTCGTCCGACGAGCAGAGAACCACAATGTCGGCTGCCTGTGCCATGGCTGCGTCGATGCCGTCTTCGATTGTCTTGAAGCCGTTGTTGTCGATGATCTCATAGCCTGCGCATCCGAAGAAATTGCCGGAGAACTGAGAGCGGGCCAGACGCATGGCCAAATTGCCGATGGTGAGCATGAATACTTTTGGACGGTTTGCCGCATGCTCGGTGGCCAGACGCAACTGTTCGAAGTCAGATGCCTGACGGGCAGTGTTGAGTGCATTTTCGCCTTTTTCGTCCTGACCGCCGCAGCAGTGTGCGCATTTGGGAGTGTCGACAATTTTTTCAGCAGCCATTTCATTGATGTTGGGATACTGGTTGGTGCCGAGCAGGATTTCTTTGCGGCGTGCCATGTCGGCATGGCGTTTTGCATTGCTTTCATTGACAGCGGCCTGGATTTTGCCATCTTCCACAGCTTTGGCGAATCCGCCTTCGGCTTCTACGCCAAGGAACAGTTTCCATGCTTCGGCAGCTATTGATGCGGTGAGGGTCTCAACGTAGTATGAGCCGCCTGCGGGATCGACCACCTTGTCCAGATGGCTCTCTTCTTTCAGCAGATGCTGCTGGTTGCGAGCGATACGTTCGGAGAATTCATCAGGGGTTTTGTACGGTGTGTCAAACGGGGTGACGGTGATGGAGTCGACTCCGGCCAGAGCGGCACTCATGGCTTCTGTCTGGCTGCGAAGCAGATTGACGTGTGCATCATAGACCGTCTGGTTGAAACGCGATGTTTCGGCGTGGACTGTCATTTTGCACACAGAATCTGCTGACGGATTGTATTGTTTTACAATCTGTGCCCAGAGCATGCGGGCGGCACGGAATTTGGCAAGTTCCATAAAGTAGTTGGTGCCGACACCCATGTCGAACTTTATGCGGGGAGCGATGTCGTCCACAGTCAGACCGGCGTCGGTGAGCAGTGTGAGCCATTCGGCGCCCCATGCCAGAGCATAGCCGAGTTCCTGATATATGTAGGCTCCGGAGTTTGTGAGCATTGCGGAGTCTACGCTCAGCACGTGCAGACCGGGAATGCCGGCGGCCAGTTCTATGAGCTTTTTGCCTGTCTCTGCTGCGTTGACAGGCGATTTTTTACCTTTTTTAAGATCACGCTTCCACGGATTGAATTTTATCGATCCATGGAATGTGGATTCTGCATTGTGGGCCTTGATATAGTCTGTCAGAACTTTGGTAAGTTCCTCGGCCTTGCGGTGGCAGCAACTGAGGTTGATTTCCACCTCTGAGAGGTTGATGCCTTCAAGCAAGGTGCTTACTGTCTCGGCATTGACATCAGATACGTGAAAGCCAAGAGAGGTCACGCCTTTGCCGAGAACGTCAATGGCTTTAGCATTGGCTTCGGCCGGAGAGCCGGCTATGATTTCCTGACGTACGAACCAGTTGTTGTCGGTGCGGGTGCCGCGTACAAAGGGGTATTCACCCGGTAATGAATTGGTGGTTTTGAGGTCGGCAATGTCCTCCCTGCGATACATCGGGTTGACATTAAAACCTTCGTTGGTGCGCCACACCAGTTTTTTTTCGAAAGGCACGCCCTTGAGGTCGGCATCGACCTTTGCATGCCATTCTTCGCTGGAAACCGGCGGGAACATCTCAAAAAGTTTTTCTTTTTGTTCTGCCATGATAAAATTTATGGTATGAGTATGTGAAAATGAATATTTCAAACATATTTGCCGCAAATATACAACTAATTTCGGAATTACCTATGTAAAAAAGCGGAAATGGGCTTTTGGGAGTTTTAGACCAAAAGTAATGGTGTTTGGAATAGCGCGGGTGTTGTTGAAAATGTGTAACTTTGCGGCTTTGAAAAAAATACAATTCGGATTATGCTTTTTAAAATCAATCGTTTGATATTGCCGATGGCAGTGGCGGCTCTTTGTTCCTGCTCAGGCAACAGTGGTGATAAAAATTCTTCGCGTGTGGTGCATAATGTGTTTCTTGTTCAGCCGGAAGCGGCGGGAGATTCCAGTTCGAAAAGTTTTGCCGCTGTGGTTCAGGAAGCCCGCACCATATCGACAGGTTTTAAAACGGCAGGTCAGATTGAGAACATACTGGTCAAGGAAGGCGATTATGTGGAGCGCGGGCAGTTGTTGGCCGTGCTGGACACGGTGGACTATGCGCTCGGCGTGAGCCAGCTTCGTGTGCAGCATAAGCAGATGATGGATGAGTTCGAGCGGCGCAAGAAGATATACGCAGCCGGCAGTATGAGCGAGAATGATTATGAGAAGTCCATAGCTGGAATGGAGCAGTTGTCGCTTCAGCTTGCATTGAACGAGAACAAGCTGCGATATTGCCGCCTTTATGCTCCGGTGTCCGGTTATATAATCAAGCGTAGTTTTGAACCGGCGGAAATGGTCGATGCCGGCACGCCTGTGTTTGAACTGATGGACAACTCTCATCTGGAGGTTGTGGTTGATCTGCCTGTGAGCGAGTATATTCATCGTGGCGATTTTATGTCGTTTACGGGGAGATCTTCTTTGAGACCTGGCATGTCGTTTCCGTTGAACATGCTGAGCCTCACTCCACGTGCCGACAACAATCAGCTGTATCAGCTTAAACTGACACTTTCGCCGGGATCGGCTGTCAATCTGACTCCTGGTATGAATCTTACGGTTGACATAGTCACTGCTGGATCTGGGAGCAAGGCTGTGGAGGTGCCGATCCGGTCTGTATTCGAGCGCGACGGCCGCAGTTTCGTTTGGGCCTTTGAGCCGTCAGATTCCACGGTTCATGCTACCGAGGTCGTCGCTTCCGGTCAGTGTAACGGCGGTAAATTGCTGATCACTTCCGGACTGGAAGTCTCGGACCGGATAGTGCGTGCCGGAGTGCATCATCTTGTCGACGGCGAGAAGGTCAATGTGATTGAAGCGGCATCAGAAACAAACGTAGGCAATCTTTTGTGATGGAAAGGCTGACACGATTTTTCATGCAGCGCCGGACGTTGTTCTGGACGCTCATGGCAGGAATAATCCTGTTTGGATTTATCTCATACGTGCGTATGCCTAAACTGGAAGATCCAGCTGTGCCGGTGAAGCAGGCGTCCGTGGTGCTTATATATCCCGGTGCCGACACGCATACCATGGAGCTTGAGGTGGCGCAGCCTGTGGAGGATGCCATGCGTTCGTTGCCAGACATACGCAAGATCAAGACGGAGTGCCGCCCAGGGCAGGCTCTGATAAATGTGGAGTTCAATATCGAGATGCCGATGGAAGAACTGGAACAGCATTTCGATATGATACGCAGAAAGGCGGGCGACGTGGCCATGCTGCTGCCGCAAGGATGTTATGATCCGATTGTCGTGGATGACATGATGGATGTTTATGGCATCTTTTATGCGTTCAAAGGTGATGGCTATGATTATCCAGAGATGGAGAAATATGCCAAGTTGCTGCGACGTGAGCTGCTTTCAGTGCCGGGGGTAAAACGCATTAACATAGGAGCAACCCGTGGAGAAGTGCTCAACGTGGAGTTCACACCGGATCAGCTTGCCCGCAACGGTCTGATGCCTACACAGGTAATGATGGCGTTGCAGTCGGCTACCAAGACGATAGACGCCGGAAGCATAAACGCCGGTCCTGATAGGGTGTCGGTCGATGTGGACCATGCTGTGGCAACGGAAGAAGATCTCGCAAATCTGTTGCTTGACACTCCGGAGGGGAAAAAGGTCCGTCTGGCTGATGTGGCACGTATAACCCGCACTTATTCCACCCCACAGCGTAATGCCTTTTATGTAAACGGCGTTCCGGCTCTTACGTTTGCCGTGGCATTGGAAAATTCCGCCATTGTGCCGGAGGTCGGTAAGGCTATCGACGCCAAAGTGGCGGAAGTGATGCGACGTTTTCCTGCCGGAATGGAGGCGGAGAAAATATTTTTTCAGCCTGACAAAGTCAGTGATGCCGTTGAGGGATTCATGCTGAATCTGTTGGAGTCGGTGCTTATAGTTATAGTAGTGCTGATGTTCACCATGGGCTGGCGCAGCGGTGTGATAATCGGATTCGGTCTGGTTCTGACTGTGGCTCTGTCGTTTCCGATATTGTCGAGTCTCGGCACTACCCTGCAGCGTATTTCCCTCGGCGCATTCATTGTGGCCATGGGTATGCTGGTCGACAATGCAGTGGTGATAATGGACGGCATTCTTGTTGACCGGAAGCGTGGGCTGCCACGTGATACATATCTGTATCGTATAGGACGCAACACGGCTATGCCGCTTCTCGGGGCCACCGTGATCGCTGCCTGTACGTTTCTTCCCGTGTATATGAGTCCGGGATCGGCCGGCGAGTTTGCCGGTGATCTGTTTCGTGTGATCTGCGTGAGTCTTCTTGTCAGCTGGGTGCTCGCGCTGATTCAGGTGCCCGTATGTGCTGACGCTTGGCTGGGCAAGAGCGGCGTCGTGAGTGATTCCGATAATTCCGCGGAAAATGATAAGCCGAATGTGTTTAATAGGGCTGTCGCCAGATTGCTGCGATGGCTCATCGGGCATAAAGCGGTGTCGCTGGCAGCGGCGGTTGTGCTGCTTATACTGTCGGTTGCCGGTATGAGCCGTGTGCGCAATGTGTTTTTCCCGGATTTCGACTACAGGCAGTTTGTCGTCGAGTGCTATTTCCCGCCACAGAGCGATCCGGATGTGGTGAAAACACGCATTCTGGAACTGGCCGACAGTGCTATGGCGTGGCCCGATGTGGAACGTGTGGCCGCATATACCGGAGGGGTGCCTGCGCGTTACACTTTAGTGCGTCCCGCACCGATCGGCGGTGACAATTATGCGGAGCTGATTGTCGACTGCAAGGATTTCAGGACAATGCTACGCGTGCAGAACACATTGCGGGAGAAGTTGCGCGACATAGCGCCCGATGCATATATACGCAGCCGTAAATATAATTTTTCCATTTCTACGTCGCATACTGTCGAGGTGGAATTTGCCGGTCCGGATCCTGCCGTGTTGCGTGACCTGTCGGCACAAGTGGAGAAAATCATGCGTGAGAGTCCTTATGTCGATCCATATTCCGTGCAAAACAACTGGAATCCGCGGGGGCATCAGCTTACTTACGGTTTCTCGCAGGAGGCCGCTCAGCGTGCAGGCGTAAACCGTGCGGATGTAGGCAACGCGCTTAAAGCCGCATCGGACGGGATGGCAGTCGGTGTGGTGGCTGATCAGGACCGTATGGTTCCGGTGCAGATTCTGCTGCGTAATCCTGACGGATCACGCATAGATGATCTTGCTACTATTCCGGTGTGGTCGACTGCAAATGTCGGCGTTAATCCGTCTGATCTGTCTGGACTGATGACCGGAGCGTCATCGGCGGATGAGATACGTCAGCGGATGTTCCGCTCCACGATGCTTGCCAATGTGACCGACTCATCCTCTATGAAATGGAGCGAGTCGCTGATCATGCGTCTTAACGGCCGGCGTGTCATTGAGGCGGAATGCGATCCTGATCCTTTTAATCCAGATGCAACTCCGGCAAAAGTCCTTGCCGATATATCGTCAAAGGTGGATGCCATCCAGTTGCCTGAGGGGTATTCCTTGCGTTATGTGGGAGAGGGTGAGACTGCCGACGAAGCCATAGGGCAGGTGTTCGGTTTCCTGCCGTTTGTGATTCTGATCATATTTGTGGTGTTGCTGATGCTGTTTGATAATTGGAAGAAACTTATCGTGGTTCTGGTCAGCTTCCCGTTTGTGTTCTGTGGAATCGTGCCGCTGCTGTTGCTTACGGACACTCCGTTTACATTTTTGGCAATCCTCGGCTTTATGGGACTTATCGGTATGATGGTCAAGAATGCGATTGTGCTTGTTGATGAGATCACCCGCCTTAATTCAGAGGAAGGCATGCCATTGTACAATGCTGTGATACATGCGACGCTGAGCCGCGTGCGTCCTGTCATGCTGGCGTCTTTCACCACTATAGTGGGTATGGTGCCGCTGATTAACGATCCGATGTATGCTTCGCTTGCCGTGGTGGTGATCGGCGGGCTGTTTGTCGGTACGGTGGTTACACTTATGCTTCTGCCATTGTTTTATTCTATCCTTTTCCGAATAAAGAAACCTTCAGAATAATGAACCTGAAATCAATTATCATAGCTGCGCTTTCCTGCATGTCATCGACGGTGATGATGATGGCAGTGACTGTAAATGTGGACAGTTGTGTGGTCCGCGCCCTTGCGACTGATGCCGGTCTGAAAGTGGCGGTCAACGCCGTTGCCCAGGCCAAACTTAACAGGGGTGTGGCTCGTACTGCTTATTTCCCGAATTTTTCAGGCAGTGCAACCACGTTGACAAGTCTGCCGGACACTGAAGCCATGGGCATGACTTTGAGACTGAGAGGTGTCTATATGGCCGGTATCAATCTTACGCAGCCTGTATTTGCCGGGGGTAAGATCATTGCGGCCAATAAACTGGCAGGTATCGGTGTGGAAGCCGCCGAGGAGCAGTTGAGATTACGTCGGATGCAGGTTATTGCCGATGCCGAGAGTTCTTATTGGACATACGTGGCAGTGTTGGCTAAGGTGGAGATGATGCGAAGCTATCTTGCACAGATTGACACTGCATATTCGCAGACACGCACGTCGTTTGACGCAGGCATGATCACCCGAAATGATCTGTTGCGTATAGAAGCCCGCAGGTCGCAGGTGAAATATCAGCTCGGACAGGTTGAAAATGGTGCTGATCTATGCCGCATGAGCCTGTGCCATGTGATGGGACTTGAACCTGATACATATATAGAGCCGGCTGATGCCGATGTGCCTGTGGAAATTCCTGCCGATCTGGAAAATTATAATCTGGAAATGAGACCGGAAACGGCATTGCTGCAGGCTGATGTGAGAGCCAAGCGGCAGCAGGTCAACATGACCCGTGCCGATTTTCTTCCGGTAGTTGGTATTCAGGCCGGATGGAGTGCGTATGGCAATATAAAGACCATGGGCTATGCACAGGGACCGGACGGTAACTATTATCCTTTCTCGCAGAATACTAAAGGTACCGGCTGGTCCTTTATGGCATCGGTTTCTGTGCCGCTCTGGCACTGGGGAGAAGGCATACGCAAAGTAAAGCACGCTAAACTTGATGTGGAGAACGCTCGCATCACGCTTGACGATAATTTGAAGTTGATGAACATTGAGATACGTCAGGCAATCAGCAATGTGCGCACTGGATCCGAATTGCTTGAATCTGCCAGAATAGCCATGTCGCAGGCTCGTCTCAATCTGTCGAACCTCATCACAAGCTATAATCTGGGTATGTCGCCGCTTACCGATCTGCTTGATGCCCAGAGCCAGTGGCACACATCATACTCAAATCTGATCGAGGCGGCTACACAGTTGCGCATATATTGTGTGGAATATATGCGTGTGACAGGCCGTCTGGAACGCTGATATAAGGTCCTCCTACATGACTCCAGAAAACATTCTGCAGATTACAGATCGGGATGGTTTCCGGCAATGGCTTGTGGAGCACCATGCGCATGAGTCGGAATGCTGGCTTGCGGTAAAGCGTGGCTGGACGGTGACGGAGGGCATTATGAGGTATCTGGATGCCGTTGAAGAAGCGCTGTGTTTCGGATGGATAGATTCGACCGTCAAAACGGTTGACGGAGTTACGCTACAGCGTTTTGGACCGCGCAAAAAATGCAGCAAATGGTCTGAACTGAACAAAGAGCGTTGCCGGCGTTTGGAAGTCATGGGGCTTATGACGGATAGTGGAAGGCGTGTGTGTCCTGATCTTAATGCTGAATTTGAGATTATTCCGGAAATAATGTCGGAGTTTAAGAAAAATCCTGTTGCATGGCGTAATTTCCGAAGTTTCCCGAAATTGTATCAACGGGTCAGAATAGATACTATTCAGGTCAATAAGAAATGCCTGGAGTTGTTTGAAAGAAGATTGTATAAGTTGATAGAAGCATCGGAAAAAGGGGAGATGATAGGAGAATGGAATGATGGCGGACGGTTGCTGGATTATTAAATCAAGCTATCATATTTATTTTACAACGGTGTTGCATAATTGGTGGAAATAATGTAATTTTGTAGCCAACATCTCAAAAACAGAGGTTGCGTATTTCGTAAATTTAATAATTATACCGATTTAACACTACTGCCTATCGCCAACTGCTACTCTAACTTAATAAAGAAGACATAGACAGCAATGCAGACAATGACTAAGTTCACCGACCGTGAGTTGGTGACCGCTTATGCCAATGGTGATAACGCAGCTTTTGACATTTTGCTCGGCAGATATCAAAAGTCGGTGTTTTCATATATATTACATATTGTCAAGGACAATGAGCTCGCAAACGATATATTTCAGGAAACGTTTGTGAAGGTCATTACGACTATACGTCAGGGACGCTATGAGGATAGCGGAAAATTCTCAGCGTGGCTGAATCGTGTGGCTCATAATCTGGTTATAGACCATTTTCGCCGGCAGAAAGGTGAGAATACGGTGAGCAATGACGAGACTGAGCATGATCTGCTGAATAACAAGGAACTTTGTGAAGGAAATATAGAGGATGAGATGGTGCAGAAACAGTTGGTCAAGGATCTGCACAAGATGATCCATGTGTTGCCTGACGCACAGCGCCAAGTGCTGATGATGCGTTTTTACCGCGATATGTCGTTTAAGGAAATAGCGGAAAAGACAGGCGTCAGCATAAACACTGCTCTGGGGCGCATGCGCTATGCATTGCTTAACATGCGTAAGTTGGCATTGGACAAGCAGCTCCTTACTCCTGCCTGAACGGCATAAACTATTCCGGATAGATCATTTTGTGTGTCACACCTCCGTCTATGGTGATGGTCTGCCCGTTGATGAAATCAGCTTCAGGGGAACATAGAAACAGCACTGCCGCCGCAATGTCGGCCGGGACTCCCACACGGCCCGAAGGATGGAATGTACGGTCTGTTGGCCGTATTTCGTCTTCCGGGCCGCAGTTTATCCAGCCGGGTGCTATGCAGTTGACTGTGACGCGCAGGTGGGCCAGTGATGCCATCAGTGAGTGTGTCAGGCTTTCGATTCCGCCTTTGGATGCGGCATAGGCTTCGGATTCCGGTTCGCTCATTCTTGCCCTTGTGGACGATATGTTGATGATACGGGCTGTCTCAGTTAGTTCCTGAAGTGAAGAGCGATGTGCGGCGAGACGTTTGGCTGTGATAAAAACGGGGCGAAGGTTGGTTGATATTATTCTGTCGAAATCTTGAACGGAGCACTCTGTGATCGGCTTGAATCCGGATATGCCAACGTTGTTGACCACCACATCTATTCCTCCCCATGAGCTGATCACGCGTTGCATCGCATTGTCGAGGGCTTCGGCGTCGGTCACGTCTACGGGGTGAAATTGCGATGCCGTGGCCTGCGATGTGTCGCGTCCGGCCGGCAGATCGTTGTCACAAAAAGCAACCCGGCATCCTGCATCGGTCAAGGCTTTGACTATGGCTCGCCCTATTCCTGACGCTCCTCCCGTCACAAAGACTCTGCGCGGCGGGAATTTGACAGACAGAGTGCCCGGTTTGTTCCCGGCAGGAGTAAGGCGTCTGGTTCCCGTTCGCTTGATGTTGCCTTTGAGGTAATCCTCCATTTTCTTTCCTAAATAGTCGTCGGCCATAAATGTGTATTTTTTTTACAAATTTAGGCAATATTTACGTTTTCCAGAACATTTTGGTGTCTGCTGTGGTTTAAATTCTGTTAATGCTATTTTAGCGAAGCAACTAAATGTTAAGGAAACTACTTATATCCACAGCTATGGTCTGTGTTGTCGCGGCCGGAGCTTTTGCCCGAACTCCAAGAGAAGCGTCGGTGGATTCGTTGAAAAATTCTCACCGTGTAGTTCATATAGGAGGTGGGGCCAATGCGGCATCTCCGGACTCGATTCATTCGATCATAAATGATTTTTATCTCGATCAGTTCCGCCAGTTTGACAACCCCGGAGCGCCTTATTTCATGTTTATGACAAAAGATGCCCACATGGCGTTGGGTATGGGTGGTACAGTGAGGTTGCGCGGATGGTATGATTGGGGCGGATCCATAAGCGGACAGGCTTTTTCGCCTTATTTGATCAACATGAATCCGGATCCGCGGTCCATACGTGATCTTGACGCAAACCCTTCCGGCTCCAACATATTTTTCAGGATGATAGGCCGTCATACTAAAATAGGCCACTATCAGTTGTATCTTGAAGCTGAGTTCAGTGGATATAACGGTGTGGATTTTTCGCTGAAAAAGGCTTATGCCACTCTTAATGACTGGACTATAGGGTATGCTTCGACCACGTTCAGCGATCCGCAGGCCCTCCCTCCCTCAGTCGATGCTCAGGGGCCTAATAATAAAATGGATGCAACGGCAGTGTTGGTGCGCTACATGCACACGTTCAAACCTGGTATTGTCCTCGCTGCATCGGTGGAAAATCCGGTGAAGCAGACCGCCATAGATGCGGAAGATGCCGTGAGCACTACCACGTGGTTGCCGGATCTGGGATTTTTCCTGCAATATCAGTGGGGCAACAACAGCATGCAGCATATAAGGTTCAGTGCCGTGACACGTCAGCTGACGTATCGCAATCTGCTGACCTCCACCAATCACCATTTTGTAGGGTGGGGGTTGCAATTGAGCGCAGTAGCCAATATATGCAAGCCGCTTACCCTGTATGCGACCGTGAACGGCGGCCGTGGCATGGCCGGACTGGGCGGAGACTGGATTATGAATAATTTCGATCTGGTCCGTGATCCTGAAAAACCGGGCACGCTTTATGCGCCGGAAGTGTTCGGATTCATGGCGTCGGTGCAGTATCATTTCCGCCATAATCTGTTTGCTTCGCTGACGTGGGGTCAGGCGCATTATTTCCAGAAAGACGGGACGCCGGGGTCTGACTATCGCTATGGTCTTTATGGTGCCGCCAATGTGTTCTACAATCTCACGCCCCGTATTCAGTTCGGTCTTGGATTCAATATCGGCAAGCGTGTGAATGTGGACCATACGTCAAGATGGGGGCGCCGCCTGTGTGCCGTGGCCTCGTTTTCATTCTGATGTCAGGGTGTATTGAATGGTCTCTCCGAGAGGTTTCGGTGAGACCTTTTTATTATGGACGTTGATAACATTATGGATATTACGCCGAAAGTCGCTATCTTTGCGCCCGCAAAATCACAGTTATTGTAAAATATCTGGCGCAGATGGCACGCTTCTCTTATTGTTGGCATGTTCATGGCGGCAGTAGAGGAAATGGTGTTATGTTGAAAAAAATACTACTTATGATGTCGGTCTTTGCTCTTGGAATGGAATCGATAGGTGCAGAGACAGCTGAACAGATCAGTTATGTGCCCAATATACATGGAGTCATGCGCGCTCGGTGGGAATTGGATACTGAACACGGCGATAATCGTTTTCAGGTGCGCAATGCCCGCGTTTCATTGGATGGCAAGATTGCCCCATGGATAGAATATTTTATTCAGACTGATTTCTGCGATGCCGGAGTGATAAAAATTCTTGACGCTTATGGACGGTTTAAGGTTGTGGATGGCATGACGGTCCAGACCGGTCAGTTTCGCATGCCGTTTGGCGTGGAAACGTTTCGTGGCCCTCAGAATTATATTTTTGCTAACCGTTCTTTCATGGGCAAGCAGATCATGAACTACAGGGCTGTAGGTGCCAAGGTGGCTTATACTTTGCCTAAAGTTCCGTTCACCTTGGAATTTGGCGCTTTTAATCCCAAATCAATTGGCAATCATACGCCATGGAACCGAACAGTAGCGTATTCGGCAAAGGCGTCTTATAAAGTTGGAGACGTAGCGTTTTCAGCTGGCTATGCATCGATCAAACCGTTTGATGTCCGGGCTAATCTTCTTGATGGAGCGGTAGTGTGGGATGACGGCAGGCACTGGCTGGTTGGCGGCGAATATATGTTTAAACATTATGTGGATGACAGTGCGGCGGATGTGCATTCGTGGGTCGGATTTGTGGACTGGCATATGCCTGTGAAAGCAGGTATATTCAACAGATGGTCTGTGCAGGCACGCGGCGACGGCATGACGGATCATCTTACAATGGATGGTTTGAAGATTGAGCCGGCGCGCGAGCGGATCACTATAGGTTCGACGCTGACATACTCTTATAAAATTGTTCATGCCGATGTGCGGCTTAACTATGAAAAGTATTTTTATCATAACGGTTACAGACCCTCTGTTGGCGATACTGACCGGCTTGTGGCGGAACTTGTGATACGGTTCTGAACAATCCGCAAGGATATGGCGTTCTATAAACATAGAAAATCAACATACCGAAATTCAAGTATATGGCCGTCCTTTTTCACCATCCGGACGGCCTTTTTTGTGGATTTGTCAAATTTATGCTTAAAAATTTGGTGGTGTCGAAAAATAGCCATATCTTTGCATCGCAAAACAGCAATGGGGTATTAGCTCATCTGGCTAGAGCGCGACACTGGCAGTGTCGAGGTGAGCGGTTCGAGTCCGCTATACTCCACTAAAGGTTATGATGCCTTAAGAGATAGCTTCCGGTTTAGACTTTCTGTCTGAACCGGATTTTTGTTGTATATGATCATATTGACGGAATTTATAGGTATGTGCTGTTTTGCTCCGTTTATTCGTGTGTTTAGTGGATTTTTTGTAAATTTGCAACATAAAAAATCATTAGCATTATGTTTGAGAATCTTAGCGAAAGACTGGAACGCAGTTTCAAGATACTTAAAGGTGAAGGCAAGATCACCGAGATTAACGTCGCGGAAACTATGCGTGACGTGCGTCGCGCATTGCTTGACGCCGACGTCAATTTTAAAGTAGCCAAGCAGTTTACCGATACTGTCAAGACTAAAGCGATAGGCCAGAATGTGCTTACTTCGGTGAAACCAAAGGAGCAGATGGTGAAAATTGTTCACGATGAGCTGGCTTCGCTTATGGGTGGTGACGCCGCTAAGTTTGATGTGAGCGGTAATCCTGCGGTGGTGCTTATGAGCGGTCTGCAAGGTTCGGGTAAAACTACATTTTCCGGTAAGCTGGCCCGTAAATATAAAAGCGAACAGGGCAAGCGTCCGTTGTTGGTGGCGTGTGACGTCTATCGCCCTGCTGCCATCGAGCAGCTGAGAGTGCTCGGTGAGCAGATTGAAGTGCCTGTGTATTCGGAACTCGACAGTAAAAATCCTGTTCAGATCGCACTGAACGGTATTGCGCATGCCAAGGCAAACCATTATGATCTTGTTATCGTCGATACTGCCGGACGTCTGGCGGTAGACGAGCAGATGATGGATGAGATCGAGGCGATCAAGAAGGCGATCAATCCGAAAGAAACATTGTTTGTGGTTGACTCCATGACAGGTCAGGATGCTGTCAATACGGCGAAAGAGTTTAATGACCGCCTGGATTTTGACGGTGTTGTGCTTACGAAACTTGACGGTGATACACGTGGTGGCGCGGCGCTGTCGATTCGTACTGTGGTCAACAAGCCTATTAAGTTTGTTGGCCGAGGAGAAAAAATGGACGCTATAGATGTGTTCCATCCCTCACGTATGGCCGATCGTATTCTCGGCATGGGTGACATTGTGAGCCTTGTGGAGAAAGCTCAGCAGGAATTTGATGAAAAGCAGGCTCGTGAACTCGAACGTAAGATCGCAAAAAATCAGTTTAATTTCAACGATTTCCTTGATCAGATCAAGAGAATCGAGAAGATGGGATCTCTGAAAGATCTTGCTTCTATGATTCCCGGTATGGGTAAGGCGCTGAAGGACGTGGAGATAAAGGAAGACGCTTTTAAAAGCATAAAGGCTATTATCGGATCAATGACTCCGGAAGAAAGGGCCAATCCGGATATTATAAAAGGGTCTCGGCGTCAGCGTATAGCACGCGGTTCAGGGACAGAGCTTCAGGAGGTGAATCGTATTCTCAAGCAGTTTGAGGAGACACGCAGGATGATGAAGGCTGCGACTTCCATGAAAAATCCCATGCAGATGATGAAGGCCGCCAAAGCCGCTCGGGCCGCTCAACAGCAGATGCGCAGGCGCTAAAACCTTAAAAACATTGTAAAAAGTCAGACAATAAAAACATATAAGATATGCAGCTGATCGACGGAAAGAAAGTGGCCGATGAGATAAAGGCCGAGATTGCCGCTGAAGTGGCCGAACGTGTTGCCCGTGGCGAGCGTCGCCCGCATCTGGCCGCTGTGCTTGTTGGCCATGACGGTGGTTCTGAAACCTATGTGGCTCATAAGGTCAAGGCCTGCGGACAGTGTGGATTTGAGTCAACTCTGATCCGTCGTGAAGACGATGTGACGGAGGAGGAACTGCTTGATATAGTGGCTCGGCTAAATGAGGATCCGTCGGTCGACGGCTATATTGTGCAGCTGCCGCTTCCAAAGCATATTGATGAGCAGCGTATCATTGAAGCGATTGATCCGAAGAAAGATGTTGACGGGTTTCATCCGGTCAATGTCGGCCGTATGTCCATTGGGCTGCCATGCTTCGTGTCGGCTACTCCTGCCGGCATAATGGAGTTGCTGAAGCGCTACGGTGTGGATACTCGCGGAAAACATTGCGTGGTGCTCGGCCGAAGCAATATCGTTGGCAAGCCTGTCGCGTCGCTGATGATGCAGAAAGCCGTTCCTGGCAATGCCACTGTTACGGTGTGTCATTCGGCAACGCCTGATCTTAAGGAACATTGCCGCCGTGCCGACATTATTATTGCCGCACTTGGCCAGCCAGGATTTGTCACGGCTGACATGGTGAAACCCGGAGCTGTGATTATAGACGTGGGCACTACACGCGTTGCAGATTCATCGAAGAAGAGCGGCTTCCGTCTGAGCGGCGATGTCGATTTTGATAATGTGGCTCCGCTGTGTTCTTACATCACTCCGGTGCCTGGAGGTGTCGGCCCGATGACTATCTGCTCGCTTATGCGCAACACTCTTCTTGCCGCTTCCGGCAGGGTATACTGATAATTTCGGCGCCCCCGATCATGACAGGACTGGCGGCCCATATATTGCCGTTTTTTCATACACTGCTCTCATTGTTTGCCACAGGAGAGCAGGCTACTATAGTGTTTGCCGGTGATGCCATGCAGCATAAGGCACAGATAGATGCGGCAAGGCGGGCTGACGGTTCGTATGATTATACCGGATGTTTTGATGCGGTCAGGCCATATATAGAGTCTGCCGATTATGCCGTGGTCAATTTTGAAGCGTCTCTTGGAGGAAAGCCATATTCCGGTTATCCGTGTTTCAGTGCTCCCGATGAATATTCTGTGGCGCTTGCGGATGCCGGTTTTGATTTTTTTCTGTTGGCCAACAATCATATTCTTGACAGGCGGGACCGTGGCATGCACCGCACGGTCAACATGCTTGACAGTATTGGGATGCCGTATGCCGGTGTTTATCATGATTCTGTCGCCAGAGATACCTTGGTCCCTGCCATTGTTGATGTCGGCGGGTTCAAAGTCGCGTTGCTTAACTATACATACGGAACAAATGGCATTACTTTGTCCGGAACTGGAATAGTGGATTACATTGACCGCAGGCTTATGGCCGAGGATGTGGCCTGTGCGCGCCAAAAGGGTGCGGATATTGTGGCGGCCTGTGTGCATTGGGGAGATGAGTATAAGCTGTTGCCGTCGCCTTCGCAGAAATCGTTGGCAGATTATCTTGTATCGCTTGGCGTTGATATGATCATCGGAGGTCATCCACATGTGGTCCAGCCGATGGAAATGCGTTCCGGGCCGGATGGAAAGCCCGTCCTGGTAGTGTATTCTCTGGGGAATTTTATCTCCAATATGAAAACTGCCGATACTCGCGGCGGTGTGATGGTAAGGGTGACGCTGAGCCGTGATGAGACCGGAAGGGCCGAAGTGTCAGGGGCATCATATCTTCCGGTATTCACCGAACCGCCCTCTGGCGACAGACGAAATTTCAGGATCTGCTATGCTCCGGAATCTTCAGATCCAAGAGCCGCCGTTTTTATGCGTCGTGCTGAGGATCTTTTAAAAAAATATAATATAAATGTCGCCCGCGACACAATATATTCATCATCATATCCATCTATACCAAACTGATGTTTAAGATCGTTTCAAAAGAGTATTTTTCATCCGGAGTAGCCAAATTCGTAGTGGAAGCTCCGATGATAGCAAGGTCACGCAGACCAGGCCATTTTGTTATTGTGATTAACCAGGAAAGGGGTGAGCGTATCCCTCTGACTATTGCGGATGCCGACGTAGAGTCGGGGACCATTACTCTTGTGGTGCAGGCTATCGGAGATTCCACTCGCGCTATTTGTGCAATGGAGCCCGGAGATGCGTTTGCCGATGTGGTCGGACCGCTTGGCCGGGCCACCGACATACGTCGCGGCGGCACTGTGGTGTGCTGTGGAGGTGGAGTGGGAGTAGCGCCATTGCTGCCGATAATCAAGGCTATGAAATCGACCGGCAATAAAGTAATATCAGTTTTGGCTGCACGGACCAAAGATCTGATAATCCTTGAAAAACAGGTGAGGGAACATTCGGATGAAGTGATCATAATGACCGACGACGGTTCTTATGGCGATCAAGGCCTGGTTACGGATGGCGTGGAGAAAGTGCTTGTGCGCGAACATGTCGATGAGGTAGTCACTATCGGTCCGGCCGTGATGATGAAATATGTGTCGCTTCTGACAAAAAAATACGACGTGCCGACTGTTGCTTCTCTCAATACTATCATGGTCGACGGCACGGGAATGTGTGGAGCCTGCCGGGTGACGGTTGGCGGTAAAACACGTTTTGTGTGTGTCGACGGGCCTGAATTTGACGCCCATCTGGTGGATTTTGATGAAATGATAATGCGTCTGCGCTCTTATAATAACTGATATATGCCATGAATACATCTGATACTGTTGCTCCGCGTTCCGCCGAATGGCGTGAAGAACTCCGCAAATCACGTACGGCACGTGAGCGTGGGAATATAGCTCGGACCGTAATGCCGGAACTGGCGCCTGAGATACGCGTGACATCGTTGACCGACGAGGTTAACTGCGGTCTTTCCCGAAGTCAGGCAGTCATGGAGGCTGCACGCTGTCTTGACTGTCCGGATCCGCAATGTGTCACGGGGTGTCCTGTGGGCATAAATATCCCCGGATTTATCAAAAACGTTGAACGTGAGAATTTCACGCAGGCATTGCAGGTGTTGAAGGAGACAAGTATGCTGCCCGCGGTTTGTGGCCGTGTGTGTCCTCAGGAAAAACAGTGTGAAAGCCGCTGTATATATAACAGGATGGGCAAGTCTCCGGTGGCTATTGGCTATCTGGAGCGTTATGTGGCTGACAATGCGGAAGAGCCATCCATATCGTCAAGGCCGATGCCGGAATCCAACGGTATAAAGGTGGCTGTGGCCGGATCCGGACCTGCCGGACTGTCGTTTGCCGGGGATATGGCCCGGAAAGGTTTTGCCGTGACGGTGTTTGAGGCTCTGCATGAGATTGGTGGAGTTTTGAAATACGGTATCCCCGAGTTTCGTCTGCCTAATGCTGTGGTAGACCGGGAGATAGATTCATTGCGCAAGATCGGTGTCGAGTTCCGCAAAAATATCATCATAGGCAAAACTCTGAGTTATGAAGATTTGCTGAAAGACGGCTTCAAGGGTCTCTTCGTCGCATCAGGAGCCGGGTTGCCGCGTTTCATGGGAATACCG
Source organism: Muribaculaceae bacterium (assembly GCA_011959405.1). GTDB lineage: Bacteria > Bacteroidota > Bacteroidia > Bacteroidales > Muribaculaceae > UBA3263. The sequence goes on along the minus strand of BLLX01000002.1, from coordinate 18,307 downwards.
GGGGAAAATCTTGTCAATGTGATGTCGAGCAATGAATATCTTACTCGTGTCAATCTCATGCGGGCCGGTTCTGATGGTTGGGCCACACCTGTTTGCCGAGGGAAAAAGGTTGCCGTTATCGGTGGCGGCAATACGGCGATGGATTCCTGTCGTACGGCTAAAAGAATGGGCGCGGAGCGCGTTTATGTGGTGTATCGTCGCGGAGAGACAGAGATGCCGGCACGCGTTGAAGAGGTCAAGCATGCAAAAGAGGAGGGAATCGAATTCTTGACACTCCATAATCCGATTGAATATATAGGCGACGGGCAGGGACGTGTGTGCGCGATGCGTCTGCAGCGCATGTGTCTCGGCGAGCCTGACGCAAGCGGACGCAGAAGTCCTGTGGCGATAGCCGGCGATGTGACGGAGGTGGAGGTAGATATGGTCATTGTGAGTGTGGGTGTGTCGCCGAACCCACTGATTCCGGCTTCTATTTCTGGGCTTGAAGTGACGAGTAGGCAGACCATAGCCGTGGATAATGACACGTTGCGTTCGTCTGTGCCGGATATATATGCCGGCGGAGACATCGTGCGTGGCGGCGCTACAGTGATACTCGCCATGGGCGACGGACGCAGGGCTGCCGCTTCAATGGCCGATGCGTTGCTGGGGGTAACAGAAAAACATTAATTACTCATAAACAAAAGGATATGGCATTGATTCATATTAGCAAAGGTGCTATGAGCGCCGATATATCAACACTGGGCGCTGAACTCCAGAGCCTTAAATGTGACGGTAAGGAATATCTGTGGCAAGGAGATCCTGCATTCTGGAATGGACGATCTCCGGTGCTTTTTCCCATTACCGGCCGTGTCTGGAACAATATATATCGTCATGGCGGTAAAGAATATACTCTCGATATTCACGGTTTTGCCAGAAACATGGAATTTACTCCGGTGGAATGTGGCGAGGATTCAGTGGTGCTCGGGCTTCGTTCGACAGAGGAAACGCTTGAATCCTATCCTTTCCCGTTTATGTTGTTCATCACGTATCGTCTGACAGACAGGGAACTGTCGGTGACATGGTTTGTGCGCAACGAAGGCAAGGATGAGATGCACTTCCAGATAGGTGCACATCCTGCATTCTATATCCCGGATTTTGATCCTAATGCAACAGTACGTGGCTATTTTTCTTTTGATTCGGAAGAGACACCGTCGTATCTCATTCCGTTGGAAAAAGGTTGTGTGAAACCTGAAGAGACGCATGCGATGGTTCTTGATGAGAATGGTATGCTTCCCATTACCGCGCATACGTTTGACATAGATACATACGTTATGGACAGCCGTCGGATCCACTCCTGCACGTTGCATTCGGCCGACCGTGTACCTTATCTTACTGTGAAATTCGATATGCCCGTATTGGCTCTCTGGGCCCCGACCAACAAGCGTTCCGACTGTCCGTTTGTGTGCATCGAGCCTTGGTGCGGCAGCTGCGACACAGTGGGCTATGACGGGGAATTTTCCGGTCGCAGGGTCATGAACAGTCTTGCTTCGGGCGAGTTTTTCTCCAACACATATAAAATCTGTTTGTGATTCAGATAGTGTAAGTGCGTTTTTTTTGCTATCTTTGTGCTGACATTATTGGGTGGACAAATTTGTCTGCTTGCAACCACCATAATAAAAAATGCTAAAAATCAATCCAAAATCTTATGAACTATCTGTTTACGAGTGAGTCGGTCTCTGAGGGACATCCCGATAAAGTGGCCGACCAGATTTCCGACGCTATTCTTGATGAATTCCTTGCTCGCGACCATAAGTCGAAAGTGGCATGTGAGACCCTTGTGACAACCGGACAGGTTGTGGTGGCCGGCGAAGTGAAAAGTACCGCATATGTTGACCTGATGGAGACTATCCGTGAGGTGATTTCTGAGATCGGGTATAATAACAGCGAGCTGATGTTTGATGCCAAGGCGTGCGGGGTGTTTTCTGCCCTGCATGAGCAGAGCCGCGATATAACCCGTGGTGTGGAACGTGACGAGGCGGAGAATCAGGGAGCAGGCGACCAGGGCATGATGTTCGGCTATGCGACTAATGAGACTCCGTCGATGATGCCGCTCACTCTTGACCTGAGCCATCAGTTGCTCCGAGAGCTGTCGGCTATAAGACGCGAAGGAAAGGAAATGACATATCTTCGTCCTGATGCCAAGAGTCAGGTCACTGTGGAATATGACGGCAATAACCGTCCGGTACGCGTACACACTGTTGTGATCTCCACGCAGCATGATGAATTCATGGATGATGACGTGAAGATGCTTGAAGTGATCAAAGAGGATGTGCGCACCATACTTCTGCCACGTGTCATAGCCCGGCAGAGTCCGGAGGTGAAAGCCCTCTTTGATGAGAAATTGGTGCTGCATGTCAATCCGACTGGTAAATTCGTGATTGGCGGACCGCATGGCGACACCGGACTGACAGGCCGGAAGATCATTGTGGACACATATGGTGGACGCGGAGCGCATGGCGGCGGTGCTTTCTCTGGTAAAGACCCCTCGAAAGTGGACCGTTCGGCAGCATACGCGGCCCGTCATATTGCCAAAAATCTTGTAGCGGCAGGTGTTGCTGACGAGGTGCTTGTGCAGGTGGCATACGCTATCGGTGTCGCACGTCCCGTAAGCCTTTGTGTCGATACTTTCGGAACAGCCAAGGTCGATTTGAGCGATGCGGAAATAGCGGATAAGGTTATGGCTATACCTGAATTCGACATGACTCCTTATGGAATCGAGAAGCGGTTGAAGCTGCGTCTGCCTATTTATCGTGAAACAGCATCCTACGGACACTTCGGCCGTGAGCCGCAGACCGTGACCAAAGTGTTTCAGTCTAAATACGAGCATGAGCCGCTGAATGTGGAGGTTGAACTCTTCACATGGGAGAAACTTGATGCCGTAGACGTGGTACGCAGTGCTTTCGGGCTTGACAAATGATGCGCATAGATATTCTTACCGTACTGCCGGAAATGCTGGAATCGCCGTTGGGTTGTTCTATTCTCAAGCGTGCGCAGCAGAAAGGACTGGTAGAATTTCATGTGCATAATCTGCGTGACTATACAACTAACCGCCATCGTAAAGTTGATGACTATCCCTTTGGCGGAGAGGCGGGCATGGTGATGCAGGTCGAGCCTGTGGACCGTGCAATCGGCGCATTGAAAGCCGAACGTGATTATGATGAGGTGATTTTCACGTCGCCCGACGGCGATTTGCTCACTCAGCCTATGGCCAACCGTCTGTCACTGCTCCAGAATGTCATTATCCTTTGCGGTCATTATAAAGGGATCGACTGGCGCATAAGAGAGCATCTTGTTACAAAGGAGATTTCTATCGGCGACTATGTGCTGACCGGGGGGGAGATTCCGGCAGTGGTGATTGCGGACGCAATGGTAAGACTGATCCCGGGTGCCATAGGAGATGAGCAGAGCGCTTTGTCCGATTCGTTTCAGGATAATCTGTTGGCTCCGCCTGTCTATACGCGTCCGGCAGAGTATAACGGCTGGCGGGTGCCTGATATTTTATTGTCGGGACATGAAGCCCGTATTGCCGAATGGCGATACGAACAGTCTCTGGAACGCACCAGACGCCTACGTCCGGATCTGTTGAAATGATTGCCGGGGAAGGGAAATATCAGATCGTTGTCGAGGCGTTCGCTATGGGCTTTGTGCCGTGCGGGCTTCGGGAATTCATGACCCGGCTTGGTGGCGGGATCGGCAGGCGTGCCGCATCGGTCAGGCGGGATCATGGCGTGGAATTTACTTTTCTGGTGCCGAAGGGCATGTCTGGGGTATTTGGCCCGGATGTGAGATACAGGGAGGTATCAGAATCGATGCGCTATGTTTATCGCGCATTTCCCATGATAAAATGCGATCTGTACCACACCCCTCATCAATATTGCACTTTTAAGCAGATCAAAGGTGCGTCGCGTCATCTGATGACCGTACATGACATCAATTTTATCCATACAAAGACAGGGGCGCGGCTGAAACGTGCGTCCCTTCGTTTCAGGCAGCGTATGGCTCATGCATCGCATCTGGCTTTTATTTCTGAGTTTGCCAAGTCTGATGTGGAGCGGGCTTTCCCTTTCCTTCAGCCTTATAGGGTCATATATAACGGCGTGAAGGACTATTCGGTGATGGACCAACACTTTGGTGAGCCGCATTTTGCAGGACAATTGCCGGAGAATGGCTTTCTGTTTCATCTTTCGTCGCTGGAGCCTTATAAAAATGCAGAGCTGCTTGTGGAAATGATGAGATATCTGCCGGACCGTACTCTGGTTATTGCCGGACGATGGGCCAAGAATCCGGATTTGCGATCTGTGGCTGTGGCTATGCCTAATGTAGTGGTGCTTGACAGCGTGAGCGAGGATGAAAAGGCCTGGCTATATTCCCGCTGTACGGCATTTCTGTTTCCTTCTTCAGCCGAAGGGTTCGGTCTCCCGCCATTAGAGGTTATGAAATTCGGGAAACCGGTGTTTTTGTCTAAATTGACCTCGTTGCCTGAGACTGGAGGTTCCGCGGCCTATTACTGGCAGGATCTTGTGCCGGAAAAGATGGCAGCGGAAGTAACAGCCAGACTCTCTGTCGATGCTGACCGTGAGGCGTTGCTGAAAAATGCCGCCCGGTTTGACTGGGACAAGTGTGCTGACGAGTATATTGAGTACTATCTGTCGATTCTGGGACTCTGATAATGGCCGGATCAATACATATCTGTGGGAATCAGAGATGGCGTGGCGCTGAAACCAGAGCGTTGTTGCTTGCCAGAGACTCTTCGGAACGGTCGGTCGTGATCACAGCTGCCGGGAGTGATGCCGTCAGGCGTTTTGCGGCAGCCGGAGTCGAAGCATATGCTGCCAGACTTTCCGGTATGTTTGCGTCTATAAATCTGTCGCGGCTGTTGCGTCATGCTCCCGAAGAATGTCGCCATATATATGTCCATTCCATAAATGTGAAAGACATGGTGGTAAAGGCTGTTGGTATGAGTGGTCGTAAGGACCTTGTGGTTTGCGCTGATATTCCTGAGCCATGTTACAGGCCGTCCTCCAGTGCGTTGACCGGACCCGAGCCGGGGGGTGAGCCGATACTGGTATGGATCGGTTCTATCAATTCGGAATGCGGGCTTGACAGACTGATCGAGACTCTTGGACGCCTGACGCACTTGCCATGGCGGCTGAGAATCGTTGGAGAGGGAGAATCTCGTGAGGTGATGCCGCTTGTGCGCCGTGCGCGTGCATTACAGATGGACGGCCGTATCGAATGGATCGGTTATGTCCATGATGTCTATTCTGCGATGAATGGTGCGTCTTATGGCATTGTATGTCGTGATGATCCAGAAAGCAGCACTGTTTATAAGGAATTTGCCGCGGCGTCGTTTCCTGTCGTTTTCGCATCTGATACAGAATTGTTATTTAAACGTCTTTCCGAGTGTTTATGAAAATATTGGTGATAAATGGTCCGAATCTGAATCTTCTCGGCCGTCGTCAGCCTGAAATCTATGGTATGGAGACGATGGACCGGTGTCTGGAGCATCTTAGGACTTTATGCGAGATCGAATATTTCCAGAGCAATCATGAAGGTGACATTGTCGACTGTCTGCATAGGGTGGGATTTGACCACAGCTATGACGGCATTGTGCTGAATGCCGGGGCATATACCCACACATCGCTTGCTATTGCCGATGCTATTGCTGCGATAGAACTGCCGGTGGTTGAAGTGCACATTTCCAATGTCAGCGCGCGGGAAGAGATACGGCACCGTTCGCTTATAGCACCTGTGTGTCGTGGAATAGTGGCCGGATTTGGCCTTGACAGTTACAGACTGGCGGTAGAGGCGCTTATTTATGGAAAGAGATCCTGAACTGGAGGAATATATTCTGGGGCATATTGCTCCGGAGCCGGAGCACCTGAAACGACTCGGGCGGCATACACAACTGCATCATCTCTACGGGCATCAGTGTTCGGGGCATCTGCTCGGCCGCACCTTGTCGATGATTTCGGCTATGGTGGCGCCAAGTCGTGTGATTGAACTCGGGTGCTTTACAGGATACAGTACATTGTGTCTGGCAGAGGGACTCAGACCGGACGGCCAGCTGCATACAGTGGAAATAAACGATGAGGACGCAGATGAACTTTCTGAGAGATTTGCGTCGGATCCGCGGATACATCTGCACATAGGAGATGCTCTCGAAATTATACCGTCGTTGCCTGGAGGATGGGATCTGGCATTTATCGATGCCAATAAACGTAATTATTGCGATTATCTCGCATTATTGCTGCCACAGATGAGTCCCGGTTCTATTATTTTGGCAGACAATACTCTCTGGGGAGGAAAAATCACGGATGCTTCATCGCATGACGCACAGACCGAAGGAATCCGCCGGTTTAATGATCTGGTTGCATCTATGACGCATCTGAAGCCTGTGATTCTGCCTTTGCGTGACGGCCTTACGATTATGCGTGTTCCGTCATAGAGACTTTAAAAATTGCATGTAATTTTGTCCGCAGGAGTAATCCGGCGTAGCGGGCGGCATGGGTTGCCTGCAGCAAGTGTCCATTCGGGAATAGACCGGGTCACTACAGAGCCTGCGCCTATCACGGAGTTGTCTCCTATGGTCACGCCGGGCAGAATGGTCACGCCGGCTCCGATCCAGACGTTATTGCCGATGGTGACCGGCAAGGAACGCATGATCCCCTCGTTGCGCTGTTGCGGATCAAGGGCATGGGTTACGGTGTAAATGCCGGAGTTCGGCCCGATGAAAACGTTGTTGCCGATTGTTACCGGACCTTCGTCAAGAATTGTTAGATTATAATTGCCTACGAAATGGTGTCCGATGTGGATCTGTGAGCCGAAATCGCAGTGAAACGGGCTATGAAGCACATAAGGTTCCTCGATGGAACCGAACAGACGGTTTATGATCGCATGGCGCTCGGCAGTCATTGACGGGCGTAAGGAGTTGAAATCAAAGCACATTTCTTCAGCCTTCATAAGCGCGGCTCCGATTTCGTCGGTTATGCCGTGATGCCACACTCCGGAGCGCATGAGTTCAAGAGAAGATTTCATTTCGCAGATATCAGGAATAATTTACGGAAAAGCGGATGAAGGTACTGACCCTTGCCGGCCGTGCGTTTGCCGTAGGCCACAGCATGGCGCGGACAGATGTGATAGCACCTCAGGCAAGATGCGCAGTGGTTGTCCCATTGCGGATATCCTTCGGGCCCTGTCGATATATTGTGGCAGGGACACATTTTTGAGCATAATCCGCATGCAGTGCATGAGTTGGTATGGTGGAATTTGCTTGAATCCGTCAGAAATCGGCAAAACCACGGATATATTACTGTGGTTTTGAACCATGGCAGAGATCCGCGTAGCAGATCGGTGCGGAAATCTCTGTCTGATAGCCATTCGGCTATTGTGTCAATGCGTTGGCCGGAAGCATTAAGTTTTTGTGATGCGATTTCCGGTTTGTCGACATTAAAAAATGGAAGGCACACGTATGTGTTGGGCATCTGCACAGAGTATATCCCTCCCGGCACACCGCCACACGACAGGATAAGTCTGTGCCACTGGCGGTCAATGTTGCCGGTCTCATCACCGCAAGTGCACACCATGTGGCAACGTATGCCGTTCAGATCCATTTCTTTGATCCGGCTGACGACCACCGGCGGTATTCCCCAGGCATAGACCGGAAATACCCACAGAATGTCGTTGGATTCATCGTGAAGCAATTGGCCAAGACTAGCAGCCACAGCTGCGGAATTGCCGTTGCCGGAAAAGCAGTGTATCCGCATCAGTGTATGGTGATTTGTGTGGCTCCGAAACCGTATTCACGGAATGATGCGTCCTGTGACGTACATTTTGGATAGTATCGTCTCAGTTGGTCAAGTATTGTATGCCGCAACACACCTTCTCCTTTGCCGTGTATGAAAATGATTTTTGATCCCGGCTTGTTTTTCAAGGCCTTCATGTGTCGGTGAAATTCTTCGATTTGCCGTGATAGTATGTCGGCATTGTTCATGCCGGCAGTTGAATCCAGCAGCTGGTCAATGTGCAGGTCCACGACTGCAGGTCCTGCATGACCGGAGTTTTCGCCGGACCGGAGTTGAGTTTTTGGGCGGCGGTCGTCCGCTTTTATTGTTGCGGAGGACAACTCTATGTCGGATAGTCCGGTCATGGAGATCTGGCGGTAAGGTCGATCGTCAGTGACGATGGGTATTGTCAGCACAGGAACAGGAGAGTAGGGCGACTTGGAAAAGCAGTGGAGTCTGACAAATTTGGTAGTGTCGATTTTTGTCTCTACAGAAACCGGAAGTTTGAGTTCGTATGGCTTGCCTGTTTTATAGGCTGTAAGCTGAACGCTGAGCCGGTCGAATGCCGGCAGGTCATCGCGGGTTACCTCATCGAGCAGAATCTGTGTGTTTGGCTCTACGGTACCTGAGGCAAACAGGGTCCAGTTCACATCATCACGTTCACGTGTGGCTATATTGTATTGCAGATGGTAGTTTGAGTCGTTGACCAGCAGGGCATCGAATTCTGTTGCCGACAGCCGCTTTATATCATGAGGTTCAAATATGACGGCTACGGTCAGTTTTTCGCCTTCTGCTGTTTCTGCCTGTGGAGCAGGTGCCGGGTTTTCGGCGATCGCGGAGGACGGTGATGTCTGATGTACGGCAACAGCCGACGATGATGGCTTGTCTGACGGCACTACCACACATTCGCGAAGTAATGCCGGCGTTTCAAACCCGTCGGAGTCAATTACGTATGCGGTGTTGCCGTTTATTCTTGTGATCCGTCCGCCGCCGATGTCGTTGAGGAAACGGACATAATCGCCTACATTTGCCATTGTATTTGTTATGAAGTGAAGTATATATGTTTAGGAAAAAAGGGCGCGGAATGCTTCCTCTACTTTGGAAACTTCCATGATGGATATTTTAAGTTTCGAGGTGTCTACGCCTTTCAGGTTGTTTTTGGGGATTATTATGGTTTCGAGTCCGAGTTTCTCTGCTTCCATGATCCGCTGTTCGATACGGGTTACCGGACGTATTTCGCCTGACAGGCCTACTTCTCCTGTCATGCACACGGTCCGGGGTATAGTCATGTCGACATTGCTTGACAATATAGCGCTTATTACCGCCATATCCAGAGCCGGATCATTGACTTTAAGGCCGCCGGCGATGTTAAGGAACACATCTTTTTGAGCCAGTTTAAATCCGACACGTTTTTCAAGAACAGCAAGCAGCATGTTCATGCGCTTGGAGTCAAAGCCTGTTACAGATCTTTGGGGAGTGCCATAGGCGGCTGTGCTTACAAGAGCCTGTACTTCGATGAGAAACGGACGCATTCCTTCGACGGTTACACCTACGGCCGTGCCCGACAGTTCTTCCGCACCTTGTGTGAGCAGCATTTCGCTGGGATTGGAAACCTCACGGAGACCTCGTTGGCACATTTCGTATATGCCGAGTTCGGAGGTGGACCCGAAGCGGTTTTTGATGGCGCGCAGAATGCGGTACATATAGTGGGTGTCACCTTCAAAACGCAGCACCGCATCGACTATGTGTTCAAGGACTTTAGGCCCGGCTATAGAGCCTTCTTTGGTAATGTGCCCGATCAGGATCACAGGCACCTCTGATTGCTTGGCGTATGCCAGAAGCCTGGATGCGCATTCTCTTACCTGGCTCACTGAACCGGCTGAAGATTCCAGATCGTCGGCAGCTATGGTCTGTATGGAGTCTATGATAACCAGTCCGGGCTGTATGGCATCTATGTGAGCCATTATGTTGTCGAGCGATGTTTCGGTCACAATGAAGCAATTGTCGCTCTGACGGCCGATGCGATCGGCACGCATCTTAAGCTGTGCGGCACTTTCTTCGCCGCTTACATATAGTATGGTCCGTTGCCGGATCGACAGGATGTTCTGGAGCACGAGTGTTGATTTGCCTATGCCCGGTTCGCCGCCCACAAGTACCATTGATCCGGGCACAAGACCTCCGCCAAGCACCCGGTTGAGTTCTGCGCTCGGCAGTTTGATGCGTGCTTCCTGCTTTGGGGCGATTTCGCTGATTCTTTGTGGCGTCGCAAGGCCTGATGCCTGTATTCGCAAAGTCCCTTTTCCGGCGACTTTTGGCGTTTTGGACGATATGATGCGTTCTTCAACCATGGTGTTCCATTCTCCGCATGCCGGACATCGCCCTTCCCATTTGGAGGATTCGTTACCGCAATTGGAGCAGAACCAAGCCGTTGTAAGCTGTTTTTTAGCCATATATACGTCTGCTTAATTCACTGACGATAATGCCGGTGGCCATGGCTACGTTGAGAGATTCGGAAGTAGCGCGGCCAGGGGGAAATGAAGGAATGCGCAGGCGCTCGGAAACAGTCTGCTCAACGGCATCCGAGATCCCGGCTCCCTCATTGCCCATAACTATAACGGGAGCCGGAGTGAGTGGCAGATCTTTGGTACTGTACAGGTCGCGCCCGTCAAGAAAAGTGCCGTATACGGGCGCCGGAATCAGTTTCAGAGTGTCGGCCAACGAATCGACATAGTGAACTTTTACCCGGGCGAGAGCTCCCATTGTCGCTTGTACGACTTTAGGGTTAAAAGCGTCGACAGTGCCACGGGAGGCTATCATGTCGGTTATGCCGAACCAATCGGCCAGCCTGATTATGGTGCCGAGGTTGCCCGGATTCTGTATGTTGTCGAGAGCCAGAACCATAGCACCGCTGTATTTAAATTCAGCATGTTGCGGTATCTCGTACACGGCCATGACCTGTTGCGGCATTTCCTGCTGCGACATGCGCCGGATGTCGGCGTATGTCACTTTGATCAAGGATTCGTGCCGGCGCAGTGACGGATGTTCTTCAAGCCATGCATCGGTAGCTAACAGATGGCGGCAAGGCATGTGTGGAAGCAGCTCCATGACACATCTTGTGCCTTCAGCGACAAACTGGCTTGTGGCACGTCGTTCACGAGCGTTGCCAAGAGATGCGATGGACTTCCGGAGTGCTGCAGTGAGGACAGTGGGGCAAGATATGTTGTTATCCACGGTCAAAGAATGGGGATTTGCTTGATGCTGATATGGCTATACCTTGCACGGTACGACAGCCAGGCAGGATGCCAAGCCGTTGGGCCGCGATGCCTGCCGAATACATTACACGCGTGTCCAGGCGCAGATCGGCAGCTGTGGCGCATGCCGATCCGACAGCAATGCCTACGTCAATTGAGTTGAAAGCACACGGGACGTCGGCCGTTTTTTCCTGACATGACTGAAAGCCGCAGTGCCCGCAGTTCAGGCCCATCGGCATCGGTCGTACACCGATGAGCATGACGCATTGGCCGCGAAGAATATTTTCTGCATCGCGTAGCAGGCCCGGACGGTTTTTAATCTGTCCGAGCCGTTTCATTTCGGTGGAAAGAATCTCAAGATCCTCCCCTTCGACAATGGCTACTTCAATGATATCGGATCCTTTGGCTTTAGGAGCAGTTCTGGCTGCCGTCATCATCTGTCCGGCGGCAGCCAGAACTCTATTTTTGCGATCGTTTCTTTCGTTGATTATCATTGATTTTTGTATTTGTCCAGAGCGTCGGTGAGGAAGGTTGTGAATTTGTCCACATCCTCGTCATACGAATATGAGCCTGACAGGGAGTTGCCGTTGTTGTCAATAACCATATAGTAGGGTTGACTGTTGGCACCGAATTTATGACGTTGCAGATAGCTCCATTTTTCTCCGATGGTGGATATAGTCAGTGTTTTACCGTTTTCCTCCACTGTGAATGGCATTTCCAACGGGCGTTTGTCGTCAACCATAAGTTCGATAACGACAAAGTTTTCGCCTAACAGTGATGATACTTCGTCGGTGTCAAATACCGCTCCTTCCATTTTGCGGCAGTTTACGCATCCGTATCCGCTGAAGTCCATGAGTACGGGACGGTTGTTTTCAGCGGCATAACGCATACCGGCATCATAGTCTTCAAATTTGCTGTATGTGCCCTGTTCGTAGAGATTGAAGTCCTGAGTGTAAAGCGGAGGCACGAATGCGCTCACGCCCTTGAGAGGAGCGCCCCACATGCCGGGCAGCAGGTAGATCGAGAAACTGAAGGAAATAAGAGCGAGGAAGAATCGACCGACTCCGATGGATTCTAATGGAGTGTCGTGGCTGAACCGCAGTTTGCCCAACAGGTACATGCCGAGCAGTGCGAACATAACCACCCACAGGGCAACGAAGATTTCGCGGTCGAGAATATGCCATCCATAAGCCAGGTCGGCAACAGAGAGAAATTTGAGCGACAGCGCCAGTTCAAGGAAGCCGAGCACTACTTTGACCGAATTGAGCCAGCCACCACTGCGGGGCATCTCTTTGAGCCATGACGGAAATATAGCGAATAAAGCAAACGGAAGAGCCAGAGCAAGTGCGAAAGCTCCCATGCCCACAGCCGGTCCGGTGATGTTGCCCATTGTGGCGGCTTCGACAAGCAGTGTGCCGATGATCGGTCCGGTGCAGCTGAATGAGACAAGAGCCAATGTAAAGGCCATGAAGAAGATGCTGAGGAGACCCGATGCGGTTTCTGCTTTTGAGTCTACTGATGTGCTCCATCTTGACGGCAGTTTGATGTCGAAAGCACCGAAGAATGAGATGGCGAATACAACAAGCAGAGCAAAGAAAATGAGGTTGAACACTGCGTTGGTGCTTAAGTCGTTCAATTTGCTTGCGCCGAATATCACAGTGATCAGCAGGCCGAGTACAAGATAGATCACCACAATTGACACACCGTAGATAATGGCTTCGCGTATGGATTTGCCGCGGGAACTGTTTTTCTTCAAGAAAAAGCTGACAGTCAGCGGTATCATAGGCCATACACAGGGGGTGAACAGAGCAAGCAGACCGCCAAGGAATCCCCAGATAAATATGCTCCACAGTGATGATCCGGATGTTTCTTCCGGACCGGAGATCACGGGTGTCCACCACGGGTGTGATGACGGATCAAATGAGGTGGCGGCTGTGGAGACAACTGCCGGTGTTGCGGCTTCTTCGCCGAATGAAAAGTCAAATGAACTTGGGGGCAGACAGTTCTGGTCGTTGCAGGCCATATAGTTGACAGTGCCGGAGAGAGAATAATGCTCAGTGTCGGTTACGGTGAATGTCTGAGTCAGGGTCACGCTGTTTTCCCAATAGCTTAGAGTGCCTTCAAACATTTCTTCGTAAGTCTCCACAGGGTTTTCTGAAAAGGAGAGTTCTCCTTTGCTTTCCAATCCGGAGACGTTTGAGTATGATATGGAGGTAGGTGAGGGGCCGAACTCCAGTTCGGGAAGTTCTGTGGCATATAAATGCCATGAGGGGTCAATGGTGGCTGACAGTGTAAGAGTGGCTTCTGTTCCGTCAACGTCTAAATTGGCAGACCATGTGACGGGATTGACCATTTGTGCGGATGTGCCGATTGACAGGCATGCTGATAAGATGATCAGCATCATACTCCATACTCGTTTCATGATAGTAAAAAATTATAGTTTTGGGGTTGTGTGCATTATTATTCTTTTACGTCGAAGGAGGATAATATCGATTTGAGTTCCTCGTCGGTGGCTGTAAGCCGTTTTCGGCATTCCAAGAGCAGCTCGGAGGCACGGCGGGTGAGTGTAGTGAGCGAATCAATGTCGCATTCATCACTTTGCATGTGACGCAGAATGGCTTCGAGTTCAGCCACCGCTTTGGTGTATGACAATTCTTTGGCTGGGGTAAATTCCATATTGTCGGTCATTGAGAGTTGATGTGATTGGTTATCTGACTGTAGATTGTATAGTGCCGGAAGCAAATTGTGTCACAATCTCGTCGCCATGGTGTACAGACGCGGGATCTGTGATGATTTTTCCTCTGCATGAAGTGATTGAATATCCTCGACGGAGTGTCGCTTCAGGAGAAATGGCATCAAGGACTTGCTTGATGGTTTCAAGTCTGGACCGATGGCGGTCGATTGCTGCTGTCACAGCTGTTGTGATGGCGTTGCCGTATAGTTCGATTCTGGCATGGAGCGGCTGTATGCGGCGCGGGCATATTGTCGCCAGTGATAAAGTGGCTGCATTCAGACGGCGTTCGGCCCGGTGTATTGTTCCTACAGGAGCTACCGGAAGCTGACCGCCGAAGTATGCAAGCTGTTCACGGGCTCCAGAAATGCATTCGTTGGCAACACGAAGAATGTCGGAAGTGAGAGTGCGCAACCGATCCAGTTCCTCACAGGCGAGATTTAGCAGAAATTCCGCAGCAGCAGTAGGTGTTTTGACCCGTTGGCATGCAACATAATCAAGCACCGTGATGTCTCGCTCGTGTCCGATGCCTACGATTATGGGCAGAGGGAACTGAGCGACATTTGAAGCCAGTTCATAGTTTTCGAAGCTGCTTAGATCGCTGGTTGATCCTCCGCCACGGATTATCACCACACAGTCCCAACTGTCGCCATCGGACGCTATGCGGTCCAGTGCGGCGATTACGGATGACGCCGCTTTTTCTCCTTGCATTATAGCAGGATACAATTTGGTATTGAATCGCAGATTGTAACCGTTGCCATATAGCTGGTGCATGAAGTCTCCATAGCCTGCGGCTTCCGGAGCTGATATGACAGCGATACGTAGGGTAGGGCATGGAAATTCCAGAGATCGATTCATTTCCAATATACCTTCGTTGTGCAGCCGCATAAGAATTTCGCGTCTGCGCCGTAGCATGTCGCCCATGGTATAGTCGGGATTTACGGCGGAGATCACCATGGTCATGCCGTAGACAGGATGATATGAGACAGAGACACGGACCATCACTTTTAGTCCGGTGGCAAAGCGCTGTCCGGTGGATTGCATGAACTGTGTGCGGATTCGTGGCCAGTTGTTAGCCCATATGGTTGCACGGGCTTTGGCTACAGTGGTGATTCCGTCGTCATCTTTCTGGATCAGCTCCATGTAGCAATGTCCGCCACGTTCGGCCACGTCTGACAGTTCGGCTGTGACCCATACGTTTTGGGTCGCATGATTTGTCACCATGCGTTGTACTGTCTGCTGAAGCTGCAGGAGGGACAGTGTTGTTTCTGATGGAGTTGTCATTTGATCCGTTTGAAAGAGGTTCCGTTCCATTTGAATCGCAATTGTCCGGCCATTAGTGAAGTAGCTTGAGCGGCAGTCTCAGAGTCAAGCCATTGTGTCACGTTGTTGGTATATATCAATTCTTGTGCCGTTGGATCGAATGTGGCGGATGCAAGCATGAATGGTACAAGTCGGGCCACTTCATTTTCATGGCGTTTATTTAGAGTCCACGAAGTTATATCCGGCTCTTTGAATATGTTGAGTTCATGCCATGATAGATCGAAAAAACGTATGTTGCTGTCAGGTGCAGGAGTCTCAAGCGTTTCAATGAATGCTACTATTGTGTCTTTTTTGGTCGGTAGCAGAGATATTTCAAGCGTAGCGGCATTTCCGGCGGACAGGATAAGCCTGTCTGGTTCAATTGTCTGTATTTTTGATGTGCCTCCGAGGAGGTTGTTATCTGATCTGTCTGCCATGTCTGCGTTGAAATAGTCCACCATGTCAAGCCGTTGAGTATGGTCAAACAAAGGCAGTATGCTCATAGGCGCGTTGATGAATGCGTCGGAAGCAGTGCGCCTTGCGGATGCGCATAAAGAAGTAATTATTAAAATGGTTATGCACAAAAAACGTATCATAACGCAAAATTAGCGAAAAATCCTGAATATGCACTATGTAACATCTGATAATATTTGAATGAGCCTGTTTTGATGTCAGAGCATTTGTCGGAAATGAAATACATAGGATATGCGTTGAGCAAAAGGGCGTGATGGTGAATGTGATACGTGCTAAACGATCGGCTATCTTTCGGGTGTTGTGACATGGTTTGTTGCTGTATTGTCTGATTTAAGGTAAATCATATCTTTTAAAATAATGCCGTCTTCTATGATTATGTGATTGTAGTTGATGGTAAAGAAGTCGGTGATTCTATGTGAATACACAAATCCGCATTTATTGTAAAATTGCAGGGTGGAAGGCGTTTCTCCTGTGCCTACGAGTAATTTATGCCCGGAATATATCCGTTTGATCTCTTCAAGCATCATACGGCCATATCCTTTTCTTTGGAATCGTGGATCGACAGCAAGATTTTTTATCTCAAAGAAACCAGTTTCTGTTGTTACTACACATACACATATTGCGGTATTGTCATGTATCCCTACATACATTTCTCCTCGGTCGAGGTAGCGGTCGATCATGCTTTCCTGCTCATCGCCGAGCAATAGCAACGACAGATATTCTTTTTTGTCGCAAGACAGACGTATGATATCCATGCGTAGATATGTTGTTTCACAAAAGTACGAAGATAAATCTGAATAATGCTAATGAAAAGTGTTAAAAGCGTTCACTTTTATAAAGTCAATTTTACTTAATTTGAAGGGGTCTGTATTAAATATGATTAATAACGTGATTCATACATTGTTGGATAAATAAAATGCGCTATTTTCGTGGTCAAAATATCAATCAATTATTGCTGTATGAAGAATTATATTAGAATGTCATTGATGACTTGTGGCGTAGCTGTCATAAGCTCTGTGGTTACTGTGACGGCATTGGCGTCAGCCGGCAAGCATAATGTTGTGCAGACCGGAGGCGATCAGTGTGAACGTGGCGCCGGTAAATTATATACGGTTTCAAGTGCGGTGACTCCTCCTACGGATTTTACTCATGCGTCTGAAAATACTATTAACGGAGTGGTCAGTATCAAGAGCTATGCCACATCACGTAGCAATTCGGGAATGGATGGTTATAACAATCCGTTATATGAGTTTTTCTTCGGGGTGCCGGGGCAGCGTGTGCCACGTCAGCATCAGTCAACGCCTCAAGAGCGTCAGCGTGGTCTCGGATCGGGCGTGATTCTTAGCACTGACGGCTATATAGTGACGAATAACCACGTTATTGACGGGGCCGATCGTCTGGAGGTGACGTTGAACGATAACAGTATATATAATGCAACGGTTATTGGTACGGATCCTACAACTGATGTTGCCCTGTTGAAAATTGAAGCTGATAATCTCCATGTCATACCTATTGGCAATAGTGACGAACTGAAAGTGGGTGAGTGGGTGTTGGCTGTCGGTAATCCGTTTGGGTTTACATCGACTGTGACGACAGGCATTGTCAGTGCCAAAGCCAGAAGTGTAGGTGCTGCGGCTCGTGGCCGGGCCATGGGCATTGAAAGCTACATCCAGACGGATGCGGCTGTCAATCCCGGAAATTCCGGTGGCGCGTTGGTGAATATTAATGGAGAGCTTGTCGGCATAAACACGGCCATATATTCCGAAACCGGTAATTATGTTGGGTATTCGTTTGCTATACCTTCGTCGATAGTGACTAAAGTCGTTACGGATATCAAACAATATGGAACTGTGCAGCGGGCGGTTCTCGGAGTGCTTTTCTCGGAATTGACTCCGCAGCTTGCCAAAGAAAAAGGCATCACGATTGTTAATGACGGTATTCTGGTTGGAGAGGTTTTGGATCGCAGTGCGGCTATGGATGGCGGAATAAAGGCTGGAGATGTTATTGTGGACATCAATGGTGTTGCTATACATAATACGGCGCAATTGCAAGGTGAAATCAGTAAATATAGCCCCGGAGATAAAATCAGTGTCAGGTATGTGCGTGATAATACATCATATTCCACTGATGTGGTCCTTCAGAATAGCCAGGGTAATACTAATGTGACAAAATCGTCTGATTTTACGGCATTGGGTTGTGCTTTTAAAGAGTTGTCAGCATCTCAATTGCGTGAATTTAGGCTTTCCTCGGGTGTGCAGGTAGCTGGTGTGCGTGATGGTAAATTTAAAAATGCCGGTATACGTGACGGTTTTATCATTTTAGACATTAATAATACACGCGTGCGTGAAAAAGATGATATAGAGAAAATATATAATGCTATCATGCGCTCAGGAGGAATAGACAAGGTGATGTTTATTACCGGAATTTATCCTACGGGACGTAAAGTTTATTATGCCGTAGATCTCGGCGACTAAGTATATTTAAGAAAATAATCGTGCCCCGACCCCGCCCAATGTCGTATGGAGTCGGGGCACAATTTATTTTATTTTGCTGGTGTATGTCTTTATTTCTGCCGCGGTGAATGTTAAACAGTGTTAAAGTCGTAAATAAAAAATGGGGTTTAATAGTTTGGTTTATAGGGTTTTGGTGAAAGTATGTTTAAGAACATATAAAAAAATAGTGAACCAAAAATTTGGTAGAATGGAAAAGGTGGTGTAACTTTGCAC
>BLLX01000001.1 GCA_011959405.1 Muribaculaceae bacterium | reverse complement strand
ATTTTATCTTAAATGAAAAAGCCGTGATGACATATCTTTTGTCTTAAAATAAAATTGCCATTGTTAAAAATGATTTCACCAGCAACCATATTTACAGACGGCATGTTATAATAGCAAAATATCTTAATTTAACAGAATCTGACTATGGACTACAACTCTATCATCAACAGCAACAATGTGGTACTGGTGGAATTTTTTGCGACATGGTGTCCTCATTGCAAAAGAATGATCCCAGTCATGGAGGAGGTAAAAAAACTTCTTGGCAACCGAGTCCCTGTGTACACTATCGACATTGACGAAAATGAAAAAGAAGCAGAAGACAACAAAATCGAGACCATTCCTACCTTCATCGTTTACCATAACGGCAACCAAGTGTGGCGCCACAGCGGGGAAATAGACAAACAAGACCTGATAGGCCACGTAGAAAGTCTGCTTCAATAAAAGCAAGAACAATTTCTGCATGAAAGATAAAAAGTCAGATACCCGATAAACTTTTTCGCCCGGAGAATGTTGTTAATTACAGACAACAACATTGTACATACCGAAAAACTCAAACATCATGAAAAGTTATCTGACTTTCGCCTACATCTACAACCCGAGTCCTGCAATTCCCGATAACCAGACTGACACTGCAATTCCCGTTGAGCAGCGACCGGAATATTGGACCGCACACGCATGATCAAAATCAAAAAATAATTAAAACCATTAATACTCCATAATTAATTATGAAAAAATTTGTTTGCACCGTCTGTGAATACGTATATGATCCCGCAGTAGGAGATCCCGATAGTGGCATCCAGCCCGGCACCGATTTTGCAGACCTGCCTGAAGACTGGACATGTCCGATATGCGGAGTCGGCAAAGATATGTTTGAACCCGTGGATTAATATAAATGGGCAAAAAAGTCTCCGATCACGTAACGTGGGTGGGCAAAACCGACTGGCAGCTCACCAAGTTTCACGGTGATGAATATTCGACTCATCTCGGATCAAGTTATAACGCATACTTGATCCGAGACAAAAAGACCGCACTTATAGATACGGTCTGGCAACCGTTCGACAAAGAGTTCGTAAGCCGTCTGAAACGCGAAATCGACCTCTGTGACATAGACTTCATAGTCATGAACCACAACGAGATCGACCATAGCGGCGCTCTGCCAGAGCTTTTGCGAGAAATACCAGACGTGCCCATATATTGCACAGCACGCGGAGAAGCCATACTCCGCGGCCACTATAATGGTGACTGGAACTTCAAAAATGTGCACACCGGCGACACTCTGTCGCTGGGTGACACTACCCTGACCTTTATCGAAGCCCCCATGCTCCATTGGCCGGACACGATGTTCACACATCTAAGCGGCGACAACGTGCTGTTTTCAAACGATGGATTCGGACAACATTTTGCGTCGGAATCTTTGTTTGACGATCAGGTGGACATGACTCTTCTGGTCAATGAAGCCGAAAAATACTATGCCAATATACTTGTGCCGTTCAATCCCATGGTAAGGCGTAAGATGGATGAACTCCTATCAATGGGCCTTCCCATCGACATAATCGCGCCAAGCCACGGTATAATATGGAGACGTAATCCACGGCTGATCATTGACAGATATCTGCAATGGTGTCGCGACTATCAGGAAAACCAGATAAGCATAATCTATGACACAATGTGGAACTCCACCCGTGTCATGGCAGAAAATATTGCGGAAGGGATCAACAAAACCGACAGCGATGTCACCGTAAAACTGTTCAATGCATCCCACCATGACAAAAACGACATCATAACCGAAGTATTCCATTCCAAGGCATTGATTGTCGGCAGTCCGACCATTAATTCCGGAATATCATTCGCCATGAGCGGTATAATGGAGATGATCAAAGGGATGAAATTCAAAAATAAAAGCGGAGCATCTTTCGGATCATACGGATGGAGCGGCGAAGCAGTCAAAGAACTTGACACACTTTTGTCGGCATCCGGATTCAACGTCGTAACCCCTGGGATAAGGACATTATGGGTACCAGACGGCAACGAACTGGAACGATGCCGACAATTCGGAGCAGACTTCGTGGCAAGCATAAAACAACAATCCAAACAGACAATATAAATCATGAATCCTACAAAATCAATCCGCGGCACTCAGACAGAAAAGAATCTTCTTGCCGCATTTGCAGGCGAAAGCCAGGCGCGTTCACGTTATTCTCTCTTTGCCCGGAAAGCGGAAGCAGAGGGTTATCAGCAGATTGCTGACGTGTTCAGAGAAACAGCAGAAAACGAACTGGAACACGCCAACATATTCTTCTCCTGCCTGGAAGGAGGCACTGCTGAAATTACAGCGGCCTACCCTGCCGGCGTCGTAGCCGACACAAAAACCAACCTTGCAGAAGCAGCTGCAGGCGAACGTGAGGAATGGAGCTCGCTATACACTAACTTCGCAGAAGTAGCCGAACAGGAAGGCTTTCCTGTGATAGCAGCAAAATTCCGTCTGGTGGCCAAAGTGGAAGTCCAACACGAGAAACGCTACAACAGACTGCTCGAACGTCTGGCATCCGGAACGGAATTCTCTCAGGAAACAGAAACCGAATGGCACTGTCTGGTCTGCGGATATGTACATACCGGAAAAGAAGCGCCTGCCAAATGTCCTGTATGTGGATCTCCTGTCGGCCAGTTCGAACGCAACCCAGACAATTACTAAGCCTACCCTTTTCCCTTTATCATAATAATATATCCACCAGCAGGACGCGCTATAGTGCCTGCTGGTGGACATATTATTATGCAATCTTACATGAACAAAACAAGATAAATTCGTTATTCAGACGAATAGCAATTATTTTACCATTACAATAACACTACATATTTAAACGTTCAAAAACACGCGCATACATTTCTGCTTTTTTCTCCAATGACATGGGAAACGCCCTCGAGGTTGACGGCATCCGGAAATGATATATCTCTCTTTCATTATGTTCGAACACAGCATATTCGCCCATTTTCGGCGTTTCCGTGTGTGTGAGACCGGCTATAACCCCGGCTGCTTTTTCCCCGGTAGTCACCAAAGTATCTATGGTAGGATACCCGTCTAAAACAGCATTTATATCTATTGTCTTACGTATATCCAGAAACTTGTCGGACGCATTATCCTTCAATCTCACCACTTCTGTACCGGTATCAGACATTGCAATATGATGTTCGGCAAGAAAACGCTTGATTTCATCCAGCTTGAACGTCTTATTTGTTAAATCGCAGAATCGGTTTCTATCGTTATAAAATACCCGACCGCATATTCTCCAGTAGTCATTATTCCAGTTAGGATAATAAAATTCAAACGTCCATCGCTTGGATTGCGGTGGAAATGTGCCCATCACAAACATTCTGGGATTCTCCGGTATGAACGGAGGAAACGGATGACTCTCGATATTCATTATTTTAATACTACAATCTTTATATATCCCAAAGAAAACGACAGACCACTAAAGCCTGCCGTTTTCTATCTACCTGATTACTATTTTATAAAAACCTTATAAGTATGTTCTGTTCCGTCTGTGTATTTGTCTGTCCTTATATATATGCCATGTGACGGCGTATCAACGGGCTTTCCACATATATCGACAACAGATGATTCAAGCACAGGCTTCAGTCCTACAGTTGTCTCATCAAGTCTGACAATACCATAGTAAGACCTTTCTGAAACACGCGTCTCACCATCTACCTTATATACGCTTTCAATGCCGATGTTGTCATATTCCGTCTCATATATCACTACTGCCTGTTCAATATTGTTATAGAACAAAAAATCCCAATTATCATCAGCACCATAAGGAATTTCCGTAGTGGGAGACTCCAATGATTCATAGACCGATGGATCAAATGAGTAAAGAACATCATCATAATACATCCGCCATGAAAGCAATTCTTTTTCTATAAAGTTTCCGTCAACATCCGTAAGTGGCTGAGTGAAAAACAGAGCATCCACCTCAATCCATTCCAATCCGCTAATGATCGGACTGGACGGAGTCGCAGGCTTCCGTTTATACTCAGCAAGTCTTCCGCTATAAAGAATATAAGTGACATCGCCAGCTATAGTTGCCGTAAAATAGTGATCATTGTCAAAAGTGAAAGTACGTCCATCGGTCACATCAAGGACAAATTCATCATCTTTGACCCATATCAAGCAGTCTTCTCCTTCAATCTCCGCAGATTCACGATGAGCGGCTGAAAAATAATAATGATACAGTCCGTGACCTAAATATTGTCCTGATTTTATGACCAGATGAGTTTTGTCTTCCGAATATGTACCGACAATCCAGGCATCCGGCAGGAAACGGCACAATCCTTTAAAATAAACATCATCACCATCAAATGCGACCTGAGATATCTGAGAAAAAACGATGTTGTCCTGTTTATAAACAAAACTATAATCCGACAATTCAGCTGCAGCTGGAGGAGTAACAAGATCATCGAGAACCGGGGTCATCGTCATTGCTCCGCACAATGCAAACACTCCATCCGATTCATCCGTGATAACCGGATAAAAACGCTCCATCCAATCCTTATCCAGATCGGTGCTGACAATTTTGCCATCATCCTGCAAAAGGAGCGTATATGAGTCTGCATCACGATGTATCTTGGATGCCATATTACCGTTAGGAAGATTCTCAAATGTAGAAACTTCCAATGTCAACATTCCATATTCAGGATGCTCGCCAAGTTCCTGATGCGTAGGAATCGTTATGACTCCATCTGCATCTATTGATGCTGAAATCCAGTAATCTTCACCAAGTGCGAAAAAATCATAGAAATACACCTGGCCTTCGTCTCCATAACGTAACACAGATGCAAGACCGGTATTGTCTATGATATAATCATAAGCCAGACACATTCGATCCGTAGAATATATCTTTTCCTCACCCTGCGGAGCGGATTTGTCATTTTCCAAACCATTTGCAAAGGCAACGGCAGACACAACTTTCTCTCTGCGGAATTCCTCGGACATTCCGGCATCCTCACCAGAGCGCATCTCATAAACAGGAGAGCGCATCCCGACAAATAATCCCGATGTAGGGGCAGCAAACACATCTGACGGAATCAACATCAAACCGGCCATAGCAGCAGAAATGGTACACAAACACACTAAATCTCTCATTCTCATAAATATTAAAATATTAATTCGGTATAATCATGTCACGGTTCATACAAACATGATTATACCGAACAACGTTAAAAAAATCTTACTTACGTATCAGCTCCTTCACACGACCGTAGATATTCTCGACCGTATAGCCGAATTTCTGGTCAAGCACCTTATAAGGAGCTGATGCACCAAAACGCTCAAGGCCGAAGACCTCCCAATGCGCGGCTCCGCGCATCAAAGGATAGAGAACAATGGGCAATCCGGCAGTCAATCCAAATCTTACTCCGCCTTCAGGCAACACCTGATTCTGATAATTCTCAGACTGATGCAGGAACAGACCGATCGAGGGCACTGATGCCACAGCCACATTGCAGCCTTCCGCTTTCAAACGTTCAGCCACATTGACAAGCAGCGACACTTCCGAGCCATTGGCCACAAGAGTCACGTCAACAGGCGTCGACGAATCTGCCGCCATAACCAGATATCCTCCCTTTTCGGCAGCTTTGGCTTCCTCCTGACGGGACGCGCCCGACATCGGAGGTATATCCTGAAGATCCTGTCGTGACAAAATCAGCACCGATGGTGAATTTGTATTCTCCATAGCCATTTTCCAGCAAGCCACAGTCTCGGCGGAATCAGCCGGACGCAACACCAGAGTGCTCATGCGCCCCTCCAGATTGTCCATCTGCTCAAGCAGACGCATCGCAGCCTCATGCTCTACCGGTTCATGGGTCGGACCATCTTCACCGACACGGAAAGCATCGTGAGAGAATACATATTTAACCGGCAGGCCCATCAGCGCGCTCATGCGCAATGCCGGCTTGATATAATCGGAGAACACGAAAAATGTGCCACAGGCCGCAATCATTCCTCCGTGCAACGCAATGCCGTTCATAATCGATGCCATGGTAAGCTCCGCCACACCGCTCTGCAGGAAACGTCCGCCAAAGTCGTCAGCGGTCATTGTCCGGGTCTTTTTCAAGAATCCATCGGTTTTATCGGAATTGGCAAGATCCGCCGAACTTACTATCATGTTGCCGATCTTCTCGGCAAGAACTCCAAGCACAGCTGCCGACGCATTACGGCTCGCCTGATTAGGCTTATATGTTATGGAATCCCAGTCTATAGCAGGGATCGTACCGTCTATGTATCCTTTCAGCCGTTCCGCCAGCTCAGGATTGGCATCTGCCCATTTTCGCTCTACGTCATGACGAGCATCGGTAATGGCGATAAGTTCTTCTCGACGCCGCGCAAACATGGCAGCCACGTCGTCCCATATCTCAAACGGTTTTTCCGGGTCACCGCCAAGTCCGCGTATAGTGCGGGCCACATCAACACCCGCCTTGCTCAACGGCTGTCCATGGGTGCTCACTGCTCCTTCATAGCTCTCGCCATTCGGTCCCACAGCTCCCTTGGCCATGGTGGTATGCCCTATTATCAGAGTCGGACGGTGACGCTCTGCATGAGCAGCCGCTATCGCGCCGCTCAGAGCTTCCGGATCGCTTCCGTCCACTTCTATCACATTCCAGTTCCATGCACGATATTTAGCTGCAGTGTCCTCATCCGTCACTTCATTGACTTTAGTGGACAGCTGCACTTCATTCGCGTCATAGAACATTATCAGATTATGCAGACCGAGATAACCTGCTATCCGGCCAGCACCCTGCGAAATTTCTTCCTGTATGCCGCCATCGGAAATAAACGCATACGTCTTGTGTGCCACCACATCGCCAAACTGGGCTACAAGCACACGTTCGGCTATTGCGCATCCCACGGCCATCACATGGCCTTGTCCCAACGGACCGGAACTGTTTTCCACTCCACGCTTGACATCCAGCTCCGGATGACCGGGAGTCACACTTCCCCACTGGCGGAACTCTTTAAGCTCATCCATGCTATAACGTCCTGTAAGAGCAAGTATGCCGTACAGCATCGGCGACATGTGTCCCGGATCCATAAAGAACCTGTCGCGGGCTATCCACTCGGGATCACGCGGATCGTATATAATATGAGAAGAGAAAAGCGCACTTACAAAATCGGCACCGCCCATAGCGCCACCGGGGTGTCCTGACTGCGCTTTCTCGACCATGGCCGCGATGAGCACGCGGACATTATCGGCAGCGCGAGTAATCTTTTGGTTGTCCATAGAAAATATATCCGGATTATTGAATTTCAAGGAGCAGAAACAGTCGTTTCCAACACCACAAAAGTAATAATTTGTTACTGTTTACACAACATTCACGCTTAAATAAATTTTTATTTGCCGAAACGCGGAGAAATCAATAACTTTGTTCCCCGCATGCGACGAAATCCAGTGATAATTACGGTAATTGCCGTGTGTGTTTGGCTGATAAGCCTGTCGGCCTGTCACACTACGCGTCATGTACCCGAAGGGCGCATGCTCCTTGATCATGTTGATATTGAAGTAACAAACGACTCGACATCAACCGACAAAGTCAAACCGTCGGAATTGTCAAACTACCTTCGGCAGAAACCAAATCACAGGGTACTGGGACTATGGCCGCTCCGGCTCATGACCTACGATCTATCCGGCCGCGATTCCACACATTGGTGGAACAAATGGCTGCGCAGACTCGGACATCCTCCTGTCATATATAGTCAGCAAGCCACATCGCAGTCGGCATCCCAGCTGCGTCTGGCCATGATCAACCGCGGATATATGGGAGCGACTGTCCATGTGGACACCGCCACACACTCCGGTGACAAAAAAATCGACGTTACATACCATGTCAACACCGGCAAGGCGCATCGGGTCAACAAAATAAAATATGAATTCGCAGATTCGGCCATAGCAGGCCTTATACGTGCCGATTCAACAAATTTCACACTGAATCCGGGAGACAAACTTGACCGCAATCTGCTTGATGCCGAACGCACCCGACTCACCAATCTGCTCCAGGATCACGGATATTACGCATTTCTCAAAGACTACATTAATTTCACTGCCGACACTGCGGCAAACGATCTTGGAGTTGATCTGACAATGGCCGTGAAAGCACCTCCCGGCGATACACGCCACAATGTGTACCGGATACGGTCCATAATATACGAACCTGACTACAATCCGGTCAGACAGACCCCTATACTCTGCGACACCATCCGATATCTGGACATCTCTGTAATATACGATGCGGCGGCAGGCGCCCCATACATCAAGCCCAAAATGCTATGGGACAACACTTTTTTAGAGCCAGGCAGCATATATTCCGCCAAACAGGTCACACGAACCTATGAGGCTCTTGCCAGACTCGGAATAGTGAAATCAGTCTCGATAGAAATGGTGCCGGCACACATCAGTCATGACGACGGCACCCGCTGGCTTGACGCCGTCATACGCCTGACACGCAATTCACTCCAGGGAATCACCGCGGAACTCGAAGGCACAAATTCCGAAGGCGATCTCGGCTTCGGCGTAGGACTGACATACCGGCACCGAAACATCTTTCACGGATCGGAATTGCTTTCTATCAAAGCGCGCGGCAGCTATGAAAGCCTGTCCGGCAACCTTGAAGGACTTATTAACAACCGCTACACGGAAGCCGGAGCGGAAATAGCCATAACGTTGCCTAAATTCAGGGCGCCATTTCTGCGAAGATCATTTAGGCGCACTGTACTGGCATCGACTGAATTTGCCCTCAACTTCAATTATCAGGAACGGCCGGAGTACACACGTGTAATAGCCGGAACCGGATGGAAATACAAATGGGACAGCCGCGACAACAACACCCGGCGCATTTTTGACCTGATCGACATCAGCTATGTCTATCTTCCTCGGTCAACCATCAATTTTCTTGACGATATCGCACCATCCAATCCTCTGCTGCGTTATAGCTATGAAGACCACTTCATAATGCGAATGGGCTTTTCATTTTACAAAACCAACAAAACGGCCCCGTCTCTGATGTCGCTTCCCGGTCAGCCACGAAAGCCGCGACGCAACATATACACCCTGAGGGCTTCCGTAGAATCCGCAGGCAACCTGCTGTATGCCATATCTTCTGCCATCGGCCAAAGCAAACACGAGAACGCATACAAAATTTTCGGCATACAGTATGCCCAATATATGAAAGGCGAGATCGACTATATGAGGGCCCACAATTTCGACAACAGATCATCGCTTGCATTCCATGCCGGATTCGGCATAGGGGTACCATACGGAAATTCATCAATGATGCCTTTTGAAAAACGTTTTTATGCCGGAGGGGCAAACGGAGTAAGAGGCTGGGGCGTCCGCACTCTGGGTCCGGGGCGTTATAACTCTCACAACTCGGTAACAGACTTTATCAACCAGTGCGGCGACATACGCATTGATCTGAATCTGGAATACAGGATAAAACTTTTCTGGGTGTTTGAAGGCGCGGCATTCATTGATGCCGGCAACATCTGGACCATACGAAATTACGAGAATCAGCCAAACGGAATCTTCCGGTTTGATTCTTTCTACAAGGAACTCGCCTGGGCCTATGGCTTAGGCATACGCCTGGATTTCGACTATTTTCTGCTTAGATTCGATCTGGGCATGAAAGCCTATAATCCGGCCATCGGCCAGGAATGCTGGCCACTTTTCCGCCCCAACTGGCATCGCGACGCCACTTTTCATTTCTCGGTAGGCTATCCTTTTTAACTGTTTAAGTATGAAATCTCTGGTAATATTCGATCTCGACGGCACCCTGCTTAATACAATCCATGATCTCGCCCAGGCATCAAATCATGCCTTGCGCCGATGCGGCTTTCCGACACACGACGTCAACACCTATCCTACATTTGTGGGCAACGGCGTCGGACGCTTGCTCGAACGGGTGCTTCCACCGGACGCACGGCAGCCGGAAACAGTGGCCCGACTCCGCAGTGTATTTGAAGAATACTATGACCGCCATCTATATGATCATACCGTGCCATATCCCGGCATACCGGAACTCCTCGAGTCCCTTGCCGCACGAAACGTAAAACTGGCTGTGGCATCCAACAAATACCAGTCTGTCACATCGCGTCTTGTTGCCCACTTTTTCCCGCGCATGCCTTTTATGGCCGTTCACGGAATGCGACCCCACATCCCGGCCAAGCCAGATCCGTCGATTGTGTTCAATGTACTCACCGACTACCCCACCCCAAAAGCCGATGTGCTTTATGTGGGCGACAGCGGAGTGGACATGGAAACAGCAAGGCGTGCCTGCGTGGAGTCGATCGGTGTGACATGGGGCTTCAGACCTGTGGCGGAACTGCGACGATTTCTGGCAGAACACATCGTCAACAGCCCTGACGAAATTCTTCCGCTGGTATTGACCCGATAAAAAGCCCAAACTTCATATTCTGTAATCCTCACCCAGAACAGTCATGAACAATATCCCACACAACATATCCGATGAGCTGTCTTTGATACAATCCGATCTCATGGCTCTGCTCCGCAGAGTAAACAACCTTCAGCAACGCATCGCAGAGATGACGGAAAAGGCTGACAATGCCATCGTCGAAGATGAAACCGCCCAATACATCGAACCCGTTGTTGACACAAAACAGGATTGCGAGCCGGAAACATACGCACCGGAGGCATCTGAAATATCAATACCGGATAAAACAAACGAGCCGGAAGAAGAAACAGACGCCTTTGAAGAACAGACTGAATACATGCAGACCACTCCACGTCTACAGATAGCATTATCAATAAACGACCGGTTCCGCTTTCGCCGCGAACTGTTTGCAAACGACGATGCCGATATGGCCGATACACTGGATCTGATATCCGCCATGAAATCAATCGGCGAAGTGGAAGACTATCTGATCGATGATCTCGGATGGGACAGAGACAATGACGAGGTCCGTCTGTTTCTCTCCATTATCGGCCGACACTTTTCCTCCAAACCGTCACACCTGTTATAACTCGCCTGTACACAATGAGCGGAAAACTCTATATAGTGCCAACTCCTGTAGGCAACCTTGACGATATGACCCCACGCGCTGTTCAGGTGCTCCGGCAGGCAGACCTGATTCTCGCGGAAGATACACGCACAAGTGCTGTGCTGATGAAAAAATTCGATATATCCACTCCTATGATGAGTCACCATAAATTCAATGAGCATGCTACAGTGGCACCTATCATACAGCGCATAGCCGCAGGAGAAACCATCGCACTGGTAAGCGATGCGGGAACCCCAGGCATATCAGATCCCGGATTCCTGCTTTCACGCGAATGCCGCCAACATGACCTTCCTGTCGAAACCCTTCCCGGAGCCACAGCACTTATCCCTGCACTGGTAAATTCCGGACTTCCTTGCGACCGCTTTACTTTCGAGGGATTTCTACCCCCGAAAAAAGGACGATCCACACGGTTGAAAGAACTGGCCGAAGAGCCCCGTACGTTCGTGATATATGAGTCTCCTCTCAGGCTTGCGCGCACCTTATCAGAACTGGCTGCAGTCTGCGGCGGCGACAGAATGGCCGCGGTCTGCAGGGAAATATCAAAACTCCACGACACAACCCACCGCGGAACTCTCGGAGAACTTGCCGAAGAATTTCAAATGAACATTCCGAAGGGCGAAATTGTTATAGTAATTGATGGCAAAAAGAACGAACCGCGTTCTGTCCACCGCAACAAATATAAAGACAACGAATCCTGATTTTACGTTTCAACAGCAAATATAACCAAAGAAAAATGAAAAAACTTCTCCCTATCGTATCTGGAGCCGCCATAGCACTGGCCATCGTCTCTTGCGGCAACACAAAACTGTCAGAAGAACAAGCTCGCAACAACCGGCTTGACGATTCTCTGCGAGTGGCACTTGCCAATTCCGACAGTCTGTTCTCTCTTCTCTACGACGTTACAGTAGGAATGGACCAGATAACACATCTGGAACAACTGCTCAACGCACCTATCAACAGGGAAAACGCATCGACACGCGACCGTCTGCGTCTGGAAATGGAAGCCATACAAAAAGGACTGCAGCAACGCAGACGCCGCATAGCAGAGCTTGAAGCCCAGCTTGCCAACTCAAGCGCATCCAACAATGCCAAACTCAACAAGCAGATCGCACAGCTGCGAGAGCAACTCGATAAACAGACCGCTACTGCGGCGGAACTGCGCAAATCTCTTGAAGCCGCAAACATACACATCGAGACTCTCGACGCTACCATCGACTCTCTTGGATCTGCCCTCGACACCATCACTGCGGCCCGCGAGAAATCAGACCAGGAATTAGCAAAAGCTATTGATGAACTCAACACTGTGTACTATGTCATTGGCACAAAAGACGAGCTGAAAGAGCACAGCATAATTGAAGGCGGAGGTTTCCTGCGCAAAACCAAGATTCTGCCCAGCGATTTTGACCGCAACTACATGCAACGTGCCGACCGCCGTACACTCACATCGCTGCCGCTGGATTCAAAAAAAGCCAAAGTGCTCACAAACCAGCCGTCAGACACATATACTATCGAATCTGGAGCCAACGACATGAAAACGCTTGTCATCACAAGCCCCGACGCATTCTGGCAGACAAGCAATATTGTTGTAATCCAAGTGAACTGATTTGATTTTTTTGCGTAAATTTGCAAAAATTTAAATCAAATACACACATACATTACAATGAGACTCAGAATTCTAACATCAGTTATGGTCGCTGCATGCACTGTCCTCAGTGCATGCGCGACTTCCATTCCTTCGTCGTCGACAGCAACCGACAGCCCTCTTGGCGGACTGTTAAACAGTCTTGGCGGTAAAAAAAATGATAATTCCGGTTCGCAGTCAGACAGTGGTTCGGGATCCGGTCTTGGAGGAATCGTAGGCGGACTGATCGGCGGACTGATCTCCACCGACAACGTTGACACCAAATCCATGACAGGCACATGGGCCTATTCATCGCCCGCCGTATGTTTCAAATCAGAAAACCTGCTCAAAAAGGCCGGTGGTTCGGCTGTGGCAGCAGCTGCGGAAGGAAAACTGGTTCCTTACTATCAGAAACTGGGTCTCACAAAACTCGTGCTGACTATCAATGATGACATGAGCTTCACCATGAAGTCCGGAGTGCTCACAGCATCCGGAACCATCGAAAAAGATGATAACGGTGACATCCTGTTTCATTTCAAGGCTCTGAAAAGCATAAACATCGGCACAATGAAAGCCTATGTTACCATGACGGCTGGTCGCAGCATGTCGCTCATGTTTGATGTCAGCAAACTCATATCCATCATAAAAGGCATAAGCTCCGTAGCCGGAAGTTCGACCATTAAAAGTGTCAGCTCGCTGCTTGAAAGCTACGACGGGGTATGCGCCGGCTTCAAGCTGTCTAAACAATAAATCAATTATTCAGCCCTATGGTGGCCCGCATGAAAAAACTGCAACGCCGCCTCTACCTGACAAGGAAGGCATATTCAAGGTTCGTCCACCGATTTGTGGCGACTTTGCGTGTGCTTTCCTCTTTTTTGAATGTATTATCAACAATAGCCGCGGCAATATGTATAACGGCTATCGTAATTTACGGCGGCTTTGAGGACAGAGCCTTGTCGCCTGATATGGTGTGGCCCATACTCCGGTGTGTCCAGGCTGTTTTTACCGTCAATGTTCTGTTCAATCTACTGTTTCTTTTCAAACAGACGGCCAACCAGTCCAGAGCTATAAAATGGATACTTGACACCGGAATAATCATCTCACTTCTCGTATGGCTCTCTCCCAGGCCATCATCTCCATTGATTCCGGTCCTTGAGACCGTACTTTACTCTCCCTGGTTTCTGATAACAGTACTGACCGCTTATTCGGCAGAACTCCTTAGCGTGTCTCTGATCCGCATTATGGGCCACCGCATCAATCCGGCCCTGATCCTCTCTTCATCATTCTTTATACTCATCTTGATCGGATCCGCACTGCTGATGATGCCGCAATGCACATTTTCAGGCATATCGTTCACAGATTCACTATTCATCAGCACATCTGCAGTATGCGTGACCGGATTGTCCACAGTCGATCTTCCGTCCACATTCACCACTCTGGGGCTATTCATCATTGCCGTGATGATGCAGATCGGAGCCATCGGAGTGATGACATTCACCAGCTTTTTCGCTCTTTTTTTCAGCGGCAACATCTCTCTCTATTCCCAGTTCATGGTCAAAGACATGATCTACTCAAAAACAATAAATTCGCTGCTACCCACTCTACTTTACATCCTACTGCTCACGCTGGTAATGGAAGCGCTCGGAGCATTTGGCATATTTCTGAGCATCCATGGCGACATACCCGACATGACCACACGGGATGAGATAATTTTCGCGGCATTTCATTCTCTGTCGGCCTTCTGCAATGCCGGTTTCTCAAATTTGCCGGAAGGATTATCCAATCCGGCATTGCTGCACGGCAATCAGGTAATATATCTGATAATGTCGGTACTGATCGTGACCGGCGGCATCGGCTATCCTATTCTGGTCAATGCCCGTGACGCTCTTTTTACCAGCGTCAGCCGCCTATGGAAATTTCTGCGTCATCGTCCGGTTCCGCCGCGCATCACTCACCTCATGGATCTCAACACCCGGGTAGTACTCGTCACCACAACCATACTGCTTGTAGCCGGTACCGTGTCATTTCTCCTACTGGAAAACCACCACTCACTCTCAGGAATGTCACCATGGGAAAAATTAGTGCAGTCCATATTCAATTCCGTCACCCCGCGCACAGCCGGATTCGCATCTGTCAATCCTGGCGGATTCCTTAACGTGACACTGATTCTGGTCATGTTTCTGATGTGGGTCGGAGGTGGATCACAGTCTACAGCCGGCGGCATAAAAGTCAATACGCTTGCCGCGGTTATACTTCATCTGCGTACCACCGTAACGGGACGTGACAAAGTGGTGTACCACAACCGGATGCTGTCGACAGCATCCGTAAGCCGCGCGCAGGCCGTGGTGTTCCTCTCAATAGCAAGCTATATTTTCTATTCAGTCACTATGCTGATTATTGAACCGGATATTCCGGCTAAAATGCTACTTTTTGAAGTCGGTTCCGCTCTGGGAACCGTAGGTCTGTCTATCGGAGCCACTCCACTCATCGGCACAGGCGCGAAATTGCTGCTGTGTTCCGCTATGTTCATAGGTCGCGTAGGCCTGCTATCCATCATAGCCGGAATTGCCGGATCTAAAAACGAACCGCCTGTGCGTTATCCCTCAGACAACATAATAATCAACTAACCCACAAAAATCTCCGTCATGAGATATATAATCATAGGACTCGGAATCTATGGTTCCAATCTTGCCAAAGATCTCACAGCCATGGGTCATGAGGTTATCGGCGCCGACAGCAGGCCATCCAACGTGGAAGCAGTAAAAAACTACATATCCACCGTATATACTTTCGACTCCACCGACGAGACAGCCCTCAATGTATTGCCATTGACAGATGTCGATGTGGTTATAGTGGCCATAGGCGAAAATTTCGGCGCATCAGTCAAGACTGTGGCCCTGTTGAAAAAAGCTGGCGTAAAAAAAATCTATGCCCGCGCCGTCGACGACATTCATCAGGCCATCTTACAAGGTATGTCTGTGGACCGCATACTAACGCCGGAGCAACGTGCTGCTTTCGACCTTACTCAGGAAATGCTTCTTGGCGACACCACGGAAGCCCTGCGCATAGCAGCCCACCATTATGTAATGAGATTCGCAGCTCCTGAATATTTCTTCGGGCAGAAATATGCAGCCCTATCTCTTCACGCCAATTTCGGGCTGGATCTCATCGCAGTGACACGTCCTGTCAAATCACGCAATATCATTGGCATAAGCACTGTAACCCAACTTCCTTTCGACTGGCACACAGATACCGAATCACGTGTTGAAGACGGAGACATATTCGTGTGCTACGGATCTGCTTCCGCATTCAAAAAACTGATGAACTATATAGGCTGACTACAATATTTCTGCCAGTAAACGCGTTTAACCATACGTGTACACCATCATTAACAAAACCTCCGGATGGATCGTTATAATGGTCCTGCTCGTTGCTCTTTCCGCTTGCGGAGGGGCAAAACTCTCCGTAGCCGATGAGCAGATGGCCCGTGGAGAATTTTACGATGCCTCACGTACATACCGCAAAGTGTACGACAAACTGAAGCGACCGGACGAACGTCCGCTACGCGGTCAGGTAGCCATGAAAATGGCCGAATGCTACCGTCGGCTCGGTATGGATGCCAGAGCATCCGCAGCATATCAGAATGCCATCCGTTTCGGTGTCACCGATTCCATGGCAGTGCTGCGCCTTGCAGAATCGCTCCATGCAGAGGGAAAATACGCACAGGCAATCACCAACTACCAGAAATTTCTTGAATCCGACCCCACATCGGCCATTGCCGAAACGGGTCTGGCCGGCGCAACACTTGCCAAAAATCTGAAATCCAATCCCACGCGCTACAAAGTGCAGCGTCACAAGCTATTGAACTCATCCCGCTCGGACTATGCTCCCATGTATGCCGGAACGGATTTCGACATGCTGTACTACACAACCACAAATGAGAAGGTCAAAGGCGATCACCGCTCGGAAATCACAGGAGCAAAAAAGCCCGATATCTGGGTAATGAAAAAAAATGAAAACGGACAATGGCAGAAGCCGGAACCGGTGGAAGGAGAGCTGAACAGTGAAGTGGAGGAAGGCATCGTGTCATTCTCGCCTGACGGCACAACCATGTATCTGACAAAAGCCCGCCGTGAGCCTAATGCCAATACGGCCGTGGAAATCTACACTTCACAACGCAGCGACGCATCCTGGAGCGCACCGACCAAATTCGAGATAACGGCCGACACACTATCGAGCTACGGACATCCGGCCGTAAGTCCTGACGGCCGATGGCTTTATTTCTCATCCGATATGCCGGGAGGATCCGGCGGTTTCGATCTATGGCGAATTGACCTGAAAGCAAAGGCCGGCTCCTTGGAAAACCTTGGAGAATTTATCAATACTCCAGGCAACGAACAGTTTCCATACTGCCGTACTGATTCTGTCCTGTATTTTGCATCCGACGGCCATCCGGGCATGGGGGGACTGGACCTCTTCAGGGCCGAGATGACACCGTCCGGTGGATGGAACGTGGTCAACATGGGCTATCCTATCAACTCGCCTGCCGATGATTTCGGCATCACATTCGGTGACGGAGAACACGGTTTCTTCAGCTCCTCCCGCGGAGACGCACGCGGATATGACCATATATATTCATTTGAGCTTCCACTGCTTCAGATCTGGATATCCGGATGGGTGCTCGACAAAGATGACGAACCGGTGCCCAACGCGGTGATCAGAATCGTAGGCAACGACGGATCCAACCAGAAGGCCAAGGCCCGCGATGACGGATCTTTCCGTTTTCCTCTGGACCGTGGCATAAGTTACACCATGCTTGCCGGAGCTAAAGGATATCTGAACGCAAAGCAGGAGTTCACATCGGACACAATTGAAGAAGATGCCGAATACGGCGTGGATTTCATACTTGCATCCATACACAAGCCCGTTGTTGTGGAAAATATATTCTATGATTTCGACAAAGCATCCCTGCGGCCGGAATCTAAAGAAGCACTCGACGAAATGGCCCAGATGCTGCGCGACAATCCAAACGTGACCATCGAGATGGCATCGCATACCGACCGCAAGGGATCCGAACAGTACAACATGGCCCTGTCACAGCGACGCGCACAGTCGGTGATCGACTATCTTATCGGTGCAGGCATCAGCGCAGACCGTCTCAAACCGCAAGGCTACGGAAAATCCCGACCAAAAACCATCACCAAACGCTTGGCAAAAGAATATCCGCAATTTCAGGAAGGCACAGTACTGACCGAAGAATTCATCGACACACTGAACGAGACCGATCAGGACACAGCCGACCAGATCAACCGGCGCACGGAATTTCAAGTCCTGAGCATCGACTATCAGATGTTTTAATGAAACTAAGAACTGAACTCACCGGCAAATTCATCGGCGGCATAGACCATTCGTCATCGCTGCTCATGCTCGGCTCCTGTTTCACCGATGAAATCGGCCACCGGCTTGCAGCCCACGGCTTCAATGCCGTAGTCAATCCCACCGGCACTCTCTATAATCCGCTATCCATAGCCGCAACCATAAGAAACCTTCAAGCACAGCGGACATACCACGCCGATGAACTCATAGAGAACCAGGGGCTGTGGCGGTCCTTTGACCATCATTCACGTCTTGCCCACAACGACCGTAGTCAGGCTCTTAAACTCATCAACGACTCTATGGCAACAGGCTATGACGCTCTTGCCAAAGCAACCCATGTCATCATCACCTTCGGCACGGCATACGTATTTGAACACGCTGGCCGTGTGGTCTGCAACTGCCACAAACTCCCGGCAGGCCAATTTACACGCCGCAGACTGGACATTGAGGAGATCACAGATATATGGCGCCGGATAATCGACTATTATCCTGACAAAAAATTCATATTTACAGTAAGCCCCATACGCCATACAGCCGACGGGCTTCACGGCAACCAGCTATCCAAAGCGACACTTCATCTTGCTATAGATTCCCTCGGAGCGGAATATTTTCCGGCATACGAAGCACTTGTGGACGATCTTCGCGACTACCGTTTCTATGCCGACGATCTTGTTCACCCCTCCCCTATGGCCGTATCATACGTATATGATCGTTTCGCATCAACTTATTTCTCGCCGTCGACACAGGCGGAAGCGGCAATACGCTATAAAGCATATCTCCGCTCCTCACACCGGACTCTTCACTCAGTCTGACCGCATCTCTGTATTTCAGCCTGCAGCAGATCGAGAAATCTGGCAGCATGAGCTCCATCCATCTGAGTATGATGAAACTGAAATGAAACAGTCAGATAAGTCCGGAACCAACGCTTACGATACCGTCCCTAGATCATAAACGGGTTGTTGAAAACTCCGCTGTACATGCCCACGGCTCCGTCAATATCATATCCGGCGAGCGCCGATGTGCCTATTAACGTGAGTTCGGGATAAGAACTCACGTTATTACTTTCATTGAAATCTTTATTTGATCCAACATCAAAGATACAAACTATATGGTCAATAAACAAAGACACAGTCCCCCGACAGGAGGACTGTGTCGAAATTCAATTCAGCTAATCAATACGGAGTCAGCGTATCTCTATGCTCTCACCGGAAGAATGTGACGAGAATTCCGGCGCATACTGACTCTGAACTTCAGCAGGAGCTATCACAAAGCGGCCGTTTTCCGATACATAGAATTCCTCTGTCAGGACTGTGCGGCCTTTAGGAAGCCGGTCTATAAAGAACGTGGTGAGAGTATTTGACGGCTCAATATATGTCTTCAGACCAAAATTCCACAGAGGTCTGGACAATTGTTGCACAGGTTCGAACGCAGCAGGACGAGGAGATTTTACAACCACATAATCCATCTGGCGATCAGACTCGATGACAACTGTCACTGTAACCTTCGAACCTACTTTCAGATCTCCTGAGACCAAACGCGACACTGACATCTGGTCACATCCAGCCGCTTTAACATCTGCAGATTCATTGCTGATACGGGTCCATACCCCACCCCATGCCGGATATGCTCCTTTATGGACCTCAACAATTCCGCCTTTCGGCAGGTCAATGCGGAAGGTGCCCACCACGGCTTCTGCATCATGACGGATTTCAACGCCGTTTACAGTGATATTTATGCTATTTTCCGCAGGAACGAGCCACTGGCCTTTTCCCGTAGACAGTATTGACGCTATCATATCTGATGTCCGCAAACCGTTGCCCCAGTCCATGGACTGTTTGCGTGAAATCAGCCATTGGCGGATTTCATCCACATCTGCGGAATTAGGTTCAACATCCGCAAAGGCATTTAACACAGTGGAGCCAAGTCCGGTCTGTCTCCATGCCTTATATTGTCTGAGCGATTCTATGATACCGCGTGCTGTGGCCTGATAGCCGTTGGCATTCAAGATCATTGCCGCTCTGGCCTTGTCACGCAGCGACAAATCACGCCAGTCAGCCACAAGTCGCTGCACGGTGGCAACAGTGACCTTGCGTGCTGTGGAAGGTTGCGGAATATCGCTGAATGCCATGCGCATCTCCACGTAGTCCATATAATCCGCCTTGGGATGCTTCACAAATCTGCGCGCAACATCCTTATCAAGATACTGTATGCCTTCGCTTATGATCTGCTGCAGACGTCTGTCAGCAGGCAGATAACCGAGACGGCGCAATTGAGCAAGAGTGGTGAGCACGCGTTCCGTCACCCATTCCGACGGTTCCTCGCAATCGGCAGTCCACACAAGTCCGCCCTTTCTAACAAGATGAGCAAGAGCATCTACCGACTTCTCTATTACTTCTGAAACCTGTTTTTTGTCAAATAGCAGAAGCAGTCTGGCCATTCTCTCTGAATCGTCCTGTGCGGCACCCGGCCATGGTGTATTTTCCAGAAGAGCAATTTTCAGATCTTCATTTTTCAGCAGATTAGACACCAACGCCGAATCCTCTTTTTCCCAACGGTGCAGGGCACGCGATATTTCAGGATATGAACGCAGCAATCCGTCGGCCACTGCCGCTGAAAACAACGCCGCTGAAGCAGAAAACGCACTTTTGCTCTCGGAGGACTGGAGTCCGGGCAATGCTGTCACGCACTCCCACACGGCATTGCCAGTAACCTCTACAACACTTTCCGACGGGACATCCAGTCTTACGGACGCACTGTCGGCAGGCTCAAAGAAGGCCCTGCTGTCGGTGACAGATACCATCGAGGGCAAAACAGGTATGATAACACGCTCTCCGTCGGTAAAGTTGCCGGCGGACGCACTTATCCTATAACCGACCATAGTCCGGTTATCAGCAGTATAAGGCACCGAGATAACCTTAGACGAACGGGCGGCAATAGAGTCGGTATTATTATAGGTCATTCTGCCGATTACACGATTGGTCGCAGGATCAAAGAGTTCGACCGTCACATCGACAATCTGTAAGGAATCAGTGTTATTCATCACCGTGGCCATCAGATCCAACCTGTCGCCGATGCGGAGGAAACGAGGAAGAGATGTCTGCACCATAACCGGTTTTGACGCTATTATATCAGCACTAAAATCACCCGTGACCAGATTTGAATTATAAGCAAGAGCTTTAATAACCCACGTTGTATTGGCATTGGGAGCCACAAACTGTAATTGCAGCGTTCCGTCAGCACCTGTAGTCAAAGCTGGAGCCCACATCGCCGTAGGCACCTCCGACAGCCGATATGTAGACTCATTTGAAGCATTGCCGGTTTCAGCGTCTTCGGTTGCAGCACTGTCGAAGTGCGTTACAGATCCAAACTGGGTTTCTTTTTCTTCTCTCAATTCAATTCCCCCGTCAGCGGAATCTTCAATCATGGACTCTTCAACCATGACCGATGCCTGCATTTTTCCCATTCCACGCACTCTAAGCATTGTATTGGTTGTGCCGCCGCAATAAGTGTATGTACGTGGCCAACGTCTGTCATACAGATTAAAGGCAGGAATTTCTTCAGGCACGGAAGGCCACTGCAGATACTTAGCGCTGTAGCCGTACTGACGGTTCTCTCCAGCTATATTTTCACGGTAAGAATATCCTGAGTTACCATATATCGGGAAATCGAATCTGAAAGGCGCAAGAGCATCAAGTGCC
Organism: Muribaculaceae bacterium; assembly: GCA_011959405.1. Lineage (GTDB taxonomy): Bacteria > Bacteroidota > Bacteroidia > Bacteroidales > Muribaculaceae > UBA3263. The sequence goes on along the minus strand of BLLX01000001.1, from coordinate 91,323 downwards.
TTTGAATACACGTCAAGCATCACTGCCGCATTTTCTACAGGATTACCCAGATTATCAGTCACGCGTATGGTCCATAGTTCACGATCGCCGGCAACGATACGATCACGCAATGAGCTGACCTGCAGTTTCAGCGAGCGGACAACAGCCGGACGCTTTACCTTGACAACAGCTGTCGACGTCTCGTAGTCACGAACGGTCCACAGCATCAGAGTAGCCTCATCGACACTGTCTGGCAGCTCAACCGGCACACGGAAATTACCGGCACACGGATTGATCCATTTTCGCTCCAATATTGTGTCGGCAGTCCATATAACGTAACGTATATGGCTGTCGGCAAACGAAGTGCCGCACAAAAGTTCAGTTCCGCATTCTACAGATGATTCAGGCACCCACAGCGATGTGGCAAAAGGAGGTGTCTTATCCGACGGACGATAGATTGCAACCTTCTCGATCTCGACAGTATCAGCCATAGCGGAATTATCCGGATTGACATATATGGTATAGAGTCCTGAAGGAATCTCGGACCATACCCACTTGTCTCCCATTTCAATCGTATCAGACGATGATATCAGACGATAGCTCAACCCGAATTCCACCGCCTTTCCAGCCGCATCCATCACGCTTACGGGAGGAATCCATGTCGGGGCGTCGGCCGCCACCTTGATACTTCTCGGAAAATCAGCTGATATATAATATGGTTTTCCGGGAACAAAACAATTGGTCTCATGGCTTTCACCGGCCATGGATGTGACGGTGACCATGGCTCCGAGAGCAACATGCTGCGGAACATCCACAATAGCAGTAAACGCTCCCGCCGAATCTGTCAACGCCGATATCCGGGCAATGCGTTCATCCACTTCATTCATAAAATTCCAAAACCAAACACGCGGCCTTAGCTTATTGACAATCACACTGACCGAACCTCCTTGAACGGGAAATCCCGAATAGTTCAGCGCCGTACCCGTCACCTTGACACGGGTGGAATCAAGACGCTCAGCCGTGGCCTTGACTTCAAATGCAGGAGCTTTATAATCGCTGACGCTGAAATACGCTGATCCACCATCAGCAATCTGCAACGAATATGTTCCTTTAAGCCCTGAGGTCGGCAAAACAAACTTACCGTCAACGCGCCCGAGAGAGTCCGTCTGAAGACTGATCGAAGACACCTGGCGATAATTTGCATCATACAAATTCACCACGGTCTCTGTGTCATCGCACAAAGCACGTCGCAACGCATTGAAGCGATACAGGGTGGCAGCAAATTTCACGGTATCTCCCGGATGATAAATACTCCTGTCCGTAAGAATATTCGCAGCAGTCTGCCATTGTTTCGGGTCATTGAAATAAGGTCGGCCGGACCATAGAGAAGGAGAATATCTGTCGGCACCCAACGTACCGTACCAACGGTTCCGGTCATGAGAAAACTGCACACCGTCAACCACATCGCCGGTTATGACATCAAGAGCAAAAAGATTACTTTTTCCGTTCCCAAAAACCTCGTCGACAATCATAAAATCGGTAACGGCAACCTCACATCCGCTATCGTTGACAGACCGTTTCTCACCAGCCAACACTGGCACGATCTTATACTGTCCATAGCCAGGAAGAGACACAGACACTACCGTATCGGACTTGAATACCCCTGATCCGTCAAAATGCAACGGTATGGAGGAAAGATATGCCTGAGAGGGTTTTATGGCATACAATGCCAGCTCCATATCATTGACATTTCTGGCTGCGACCTTGACATGAATCATAGAGTCCGGCACACAGATTTCACGGCTTTCTATTCGTACAGACGGAGCAGAAAGCGCATCGCGTAACTGAGCCACCGGTTTGTATGATCCGAATCTGCCGAGCCATTCCACGGTCATATCGTATAATGCTTTTATATCAGCATCATCCTGCGTGCGATGCTGCATCCATAGCAACAGATAGCTCGACGCACGCAGATGCCTGTAGCGTCCATACAGATCAACGGCATTGCTCCATTCCGGATTCTTGCGCAGCGACCAATACATATAAGGCGCAGGCTCTCCTTTATGAAATTCCAACACCTGCGACAACAGAGAGTCGGATGGCTGCATATCCAGGCGCATGGACACAGCGAAATCGTAAAGAGTAGGAATATATACAGAATCCGCCACTATCACCTCGCGCCATTCTTTGACAGATGCACGCCGCAACGCATCTGTGTAGACCAACGCTGAATCAGCCCATCGCACACTATCAGTCACGTCAGCTCTCAGCAACTGCAACATGGCCCATGTGGCCGGATCTTTTACCTTTGACGCAGTCATGGCAATATCCTGTTCAACCATATTCACCGAATCGGGATCAGCGGCAAGATCAGCAAGAGACAAATTTATTACCGATCTTACCACAACAGGACCATTGCCAATACGCAATGCGTTCTTAAGTTCTTTGCGCGCCGTCTTAGATACCTGCTTCGGATATGCGAAATCGGGTTTTGAAGCATAAGCCGCAAAACCCGTTATCAACACTACCAGCAGTGACAACGCACTGACTGTAAATTTTTTCATTTTCTTGATCGTTTTGTTTCACGGCGGCGATCCATCAAAGACCGATGAAAATCACGTTCCGCCTTTTTCAATTTAAATAACTGCTGTTTTGAAAGAATTGTTTTCAGTTCACCATAATATTTCATGGTCACAGCATGTTGTTTCCCTTCAAGTTCAAAAGCGGCATCTGCAGCTTTCTCCAACTCCAAATCAGTGGCTTCAGCTCCTTTTTGTCTCACCTCCTGCTCCATTTTGCGCGCTTCACGCTCAAGTTTCCACCGCTCTGATTCCAATTTGTCATACACGCTGAAAAACTGTTCTTTCTGGGCATCGGACAGTTCCAGTTCCCGGCCCATGAAATCATGCTTATACTGTATCATCTCCGTCATCCATTGTTTGCGCTCGGCTTCCGACGGTCTGCCACCGCGACATTGACGGTTACCTTCTGCCTGGGCTGCAAGTCCGCATATAACGATAAGAACGGGAAATAGGAATCTCAAATTCATGATCCTTGATATTTAAATTATCTTTTATTTCTCATACATAAACTTATTCCAATCCATGCCTGCGGCATAAAGATCATCATACAGATCATACTCATCTACGGCCATATAGTAATAGTCATCCATAAACGAGTCATTTTCAATAGCATCTGCAAGCACCGGATTATTGTCAGGTGTTATTGCGCCTGACACTCCTGTCCCTCCCATCATGGCAAACATCTGAAGCATGCACCATATACCGGCAAACATAGCCGCCAGATAGATATAAGGGCGCGTTTTCTGCCACAACGACCGCGGCATCTCCACTACCGCAGGCTGTTTATCGGGCAGTTCACTAGCCATACGTTCGGCAAAACCGCGGAAATAACCGTCAGGAACGGTCATACCGTCCATGCGGCCGACTTGTTGCAATGGGTTTAAATCTTGTTTCATAGCAATTCTATGACTCTTTCAAAGCCGTATGGTTTAACTCCTGCCGGAAAAATATTGTTCTATTTTTTTCACCGCATGATGATAGGACGCTTTCAAAGCCCCCACAGAAGTGCCCAGTATCTCTGACATCTGTTCGTACTTCATATCATCAAAATATTTCATATTGAACACCAGTCGCTGTTTTTCCGGAAGTGCGACAATAGCCTTTCGCAGTTCAAGTCTCAGTTCATCACCATCGACCCATTCATCAGCTTCAATGGAATGGATCAGCATTGTGGTCTCATCGTCAAGCGACACTCCGCCGCGCTTGCGCTCATGCTCCAGAAATGTCAGCGACTCATTAATGGCGATTTTATAAAGCCATGTGGACAGTCTGGCATCACCGCGAAAATTATCAATCGACGCCCATGCTTTCATGAAAACATTCTGCAGCAGATCATTGGCATCGTCATGGTTCTGCACCATGCGACGTATCTGCCAGTAAAGCGGCTCGGTATATAGAGCTATCACCTGAGTGAAAGCCGCACGAACCTCTTCCGGATCGCGAAGGCGCGCAATCAGGTCCGACATTTCTGTTTCAGGCAACTCTTTCACGTCTCAAAATTACAAATTTCTATTCAAACACACAAACCGCACACAACCAGCATCGTTCATAATCCGTGAATGAACCCAACGATGTCGGCGAGAACATCAGGCGAAATAGTCTCGGATATTTTGCGATACTCTGTAACCGAGCCTGTTTCGGCATGTTGAAACAGGTGGTTATGGCCTTCATACAGACGCACAGTCACATTAGCAGGAGCAATCCACCGCATCGCATCATAATTCACTTCAGGAGAAACCTGCACGTCCTTTCCTCCGTATAATGCCAGGACAGGGCATTCCGTACGGACTATATACCTCTCAGGTGATTCACGTATAAAATATTTCAACCATGGAGTTTGCGTCGACTGTGCCACCGATCTGATATTATCCGCCATCTGCGACATCTCCGGCGACGTGCTCCAGCCAGAAGCAATCGAATCTGCCGCAGCGGCAATATCATAGCTTTCATCTCCGGCTATGATCCGGCCGTATAGTTCTGCCAATGCCGCCATATATTTCGCTACAATCTCCTCAGACACTCCAAGTTCAATCAATGCCCTTCGATTCTGGTCGATCAATATAGAATCGCCACGCACTGCCGGAGCACCGAGGGCCACGGCAAAATCAACCGATTTTTCAGCCCCGAGAATAAAAGCTATGGCAGCACCTTCGCTATGTCCGAGCACACCGATCCTGGCAAAACGGCCAGAGGAACGCAACCAGTCGATTCCTGCCTGAGCATCCAAAGCAAAATCAACCGTAGTGGACTTACGGCAATCACCTGTGGATTGCCCGAAACCGCGGTCGTCATATCTCAGTGACGCTATGCCGTTGCGCGCCAGACAATCGGCTATCACCGCAAAAGGCTTATGCCCGAACACTTCTTCATCGCGGTTCTGCTGACCGCTTCCTGTCACCATAAGCACCACCGGAGTATCGCTGTCCACACCTTCCGTCGGCAAAGTCAATGTGCCCGACAATGTCGCCATGGCACTTTCAAACACAACCGGCTCAGTCCTATAAGGATAAGGCGGAACTGGCGTCTGCGGCCGTGGCGGCAGCCCATCTCCCGGAATCATCATAAGGCCTTTTTCCAGACTTCCCTGTCTGAATGTCCCAACAAGCTGATTATACATTCTCACTGCCGAATATGTCATGCCTACAGACGCTACGCTGATCGCCAAAGAATCATCCGACACATACAGCACATCGCCCTTAAGGCCATATACACCCTGATCCGGAGAATCCATCATTACCTCCGTATTGCCTTCCGAATCGACAGACAAATGAATCACCACAGTCAACGATACCGACGGCATTATATGCAGTTTGCCATGCCATGATCCAGACAAAGCAGCATAACAAACATCAGACAACAGCGCAATTAAGCACATCATAAGACATATCCTCTTCATAATGTGCAAATTTATCATTTTTTCATCAGACAGCAACTGCTTGCATCCGATAATTTTTGATTAAAAATAAGGCAGAGAGTCTATATACATACCTCTCTGCCTTATTTTTTTATTCTCCGTTCGATTTCAAGATTCTGAACAACTCACGGGCATCATCCGCCAACCGGGTCTGAAGTCCGGCTGCTGCATCAGGATCTATCATGTTAAGATCCGCATAACGGTTTTCGCCGTTAATAAATTCCACCAGATTGCCATTAGGAGTAAAATAGTCTACAGACAATTTCGGGTCCGCCAACGGATTGTAATGATACAACGGCCAGTATCCGCATCGGACAGCTTCACGCTCTTCAACTATAGCATGACTCATCCCTGCGCGTATCCCGTGATTGATACACGGGCAATAGGCTATTATCAATGACGGCCCCGGATATTCTTCTGCCTCTCGTAAAATCTCTATGGTCTTGGCAGGATTGGCTCCGAGAGAAACAGACGCCACATAGACATGACCGTAAGTCATGGCCATGCGTCCGAGGTCTTTGCGGTCAGTGCGCTTGCCATCAGGGGCATATTTGACCACCGCCCCGAGAGGAGTAGCCTTGGATTGCTGACCGCCAGTATTGGAATAACACTGCGTGTCCATGACCAGAATATTGATGTCGACATCCTGGGCTATCACATGGTCCAACCCTGCGAATCCTATGTCGTAAGCCCAGCCGTCTCCACCTATCGCCCACACGGATTTTTTAACCAACAGATCTGACAACGCAGCCGCTTCAGACCCGACAGGCAGCAATGGACGCAACGTTTCAGCCGCGGCAACCGATTGCTCCGCATCGTCTTTTCCCGAAAGCCATAAATCAATAGCCTTCACCAGCTCCGGAGAGGATGATTTATCACGCATGTCTGTAAGCAAATCAGCAAGGCGCTCCCTTCTGTGCCTGATGCCGAGGGCTATTCCATAACCATACTCGGCATTATCCTCAAACAGTGAATTACCCCATGCCGGACCATGCCCGCGGGAATTTACACAATATGGCATAGATGGGAAATCGGCACCCCATATCGACGAACATCCGGTAGCATTGGCCACAACCATACGCTCGCCAAACAATTGTGTAAGCAATTTTATATATGGCGTTTCTCCACATCCGCCGCATGCACCGGAAAACTCCAGCAACGGCTGCCGTAGTTGCGATCCGCGGAAACTGAAACGCGGCAGAAGGTTCTCTTTTTCCGTAACCTTGGTCTGCACATATCTGAGGTTGGCAATCTGGGCCGGCAGCTGAGTGACCGGCGACACCATAGTCAACGCATGCGCCGGACATACCACCGCACAGCTACCACATCCCACGCAATCCTGAGCATACACCTGTATGCGGTAACGATAATCCGACATATTCTCCGGACCGGCGGCAGGTTTTGAACTCATACCTGCAGGTCCGGCATCCGCTTCTTCCTGAGTGAGAACGACAGGACGAATAGCTGCATGTGCGCACACCATGGAACACAACGTGCACTGTATGCACTTCTCACGGTCCCATTCCGGCACTTTAAGCGCGATGGAACGTTTCTCGTATGCCGTGGTTCCCATCGGCGTGAATCCATCCGCACGGAAAGCGCTGACCGGCAAAGCATCACCCTCACGGCGCAAGCATGGTCCGGCAACGTTTTTCACGAAATCCGGCATATCGGAATCTGTATCCGCGACAGGCTCATCAGTGGCCAATGCCCATGATGGCGGTATCTCTATTGACTGTATGGCGTCAAAGGCCTGATCAATCGCATCGATATTGCGTTCGACCATCACAGACCCGTCATGATTATACGTGCGTGACACTATTTCTTTGAGAGCCGAGACCGCCCTGTCGAAATCGACCACGGCACTCAGTTTCAGAAACACTGTTTCCATAATGGTATTGATCCTGACTCCCAGACCGTTTTTCTCCGCTATCGACGCGGCATCCACATTATAGAAACGTATCTTTCTGTTGCATAGAAGGCGTTTGAGACGCGCCGGAAATTCCCGTTCCATATCAGCAAGTGTCCACGGCGAATTAAGCACAAACACGCCATTCTCTTTCAACACATCAGCCATTGAAAAGCGTCGCACGTAGGAATCCTTGTTGCATGCCACATAGTCAGCCTGCTGAATATTATATTCGGTCCTTACGGGATTTTTGTCCAGACGCAACGATGATACTGTATATCCGCCTGACTTTTTAGCGGAATAATCAAACGATGCCTGCACATAGCAGCCAGAAAGGTCACTCAATATGCTGGCGGCCTGCTTGGTCGCTCCTACCGTACCGTCTGACCCTATGCCATAAAACATAAACTGTTTCATGGATTCCGGTGCTGTGACAATCTCGTCGGTCACAGGGATGGAAAGCCCGGTCACATCATCGTTAATGCCCACAGTAAACTGACGGCCCGACACCGACTCCGGCATAATATCAAACACGGCCTTTACCATTGAAGGAGTGAAATCCTTAGAGCTCAACCCATATCGCCCTCCTATCACTTTCACACAGCGCCCTGCAGTGTGCAATGCCGTAACCACATCCTGATACAGTGGCTCACCCTGTGCACCCGGTTCTTTGGTCCGGTCCATTACCGCCACAGTCTTGACCGTAGGCGGTATCACATCAAGCATTGCGGCAGCATCAAACGGGCGGAAAAGACGCACTTTGACCACTCCGGTCCTATACGTGCCGCCAAGCGAATTCAGATATCTTACAGCTTCTTCCGCCACCTCGCATCCGGAACCCATTATCACCATCACACGGTCGGCATCGGCAGCGCCAACGTAGTCAAACAGTCCGTAATGACGACCTGTCAGATCGCCCACCCTTTTCATCTGTCGGCGCACAACATCCGGAAAACTGTCATAGAAACGGTTGGAAGCCTCGCGGTTCTGAAAATATACGTCGGCATTCTGCGCCGTGCCACGTATCTGCGGATGCTCCGGATTCATGCCGCGGGCACGGAATGCCGCTACCTTGTCATGCTCCACAAGAGAAGCTATATCATCATACCCTATGACACTGACAGTGGACATTTCATTGGATGTGCGCCATCCGTCAAACATGTGGACCACAGGCAAAGAACCTTCAATTGCGGCGAGATGGGACACAAGGCCAAGATCCATTGCTTCCTGTACCGATGCCGACATCAAAAAGGCGAATCCGGTGGAACGTGCAGCCATTACATCCTGATGATCTCCGAATATCGACAGTGCATGAGTGGCGATCGAACGGCATCCCACATGAAAGACCCCGGGCAAAAGCTCACCCGAGATCTTAAACATGTTAGGTATCATCAGAAGCAAACCCTGCGATGAAGTGAACGTACACGCCAGAGAACCGGCCGACAGCGCTCCGTGAGTAGCACCCGCCGCTCCGAGTTCCGATTCCATCTCCACCACATCCAGTGGCCGTCCGAACACATTGCGACGTCCGTCCATGGCCCACTTCTGAGCCGTTTCACCCATGGATGCCACAGGAGTTATGGGATATACGGTGGCCACGTCACTCAAAGCATAGGCCACATGAGCGGCGGCAGTACATCCATCGATAATATGCAGTTTTTCTTCCATACGTCAGTTCAATATATTTTCACCGCCATATCGGCGATCCAGAGCCACAAAGGGCAAAATCCCACAAAAAGGATCACGCTCAGAGTCAGCGACGACGTACCCGTAGCTACATAAGTGTCATACTCATCTGCGATAATAATGCCGGAAAAAGCCGGAGGAAGAGCACATGCCACCACAAGCATCTTGAGATTGATCGGATCCATGTGACACAGCAGTCCGACCACAAGAGCGAGAGCCGGCATCAGAACGAGTTTCAGAATGGAGCCGAGTACCGCCTGCCAATTGATCACGACTTTTACAGCCGACAATGTTATACCGGCGGAAAAGACAGCCAACGATGCATTGGCCTTTGCTATCAGGTCAAAAGACGGGCTGAGCCATTCCGGCCACTTTATTCCCGCCAGCACCATCACCACCGCAAGAATCGGGGCCCATGCCACAGGCTGCTCAAGAGCCTGTATCACAGGTTTCCATCCGCTCTGACGTTTACCCGTACCGGTTTCCGCAAGAGAAGAATTGAGCAATGACAAGCCTACAGGAATGCCTATCGCATTGACGACTATACCTACAATAGCCACAACCAGAGCCACACTCGGGCTTGTTCCGAAAATCGGCTCAAGGACAGCAAAACCGAGAAAACCGATAGTAGGCGATCCGCTGATAAGGGCCGATATGGCGGCATCCGCTCCCGTATTTTTCTTAAAGCAATAACGATAGATGAAATAAACGAGCATGAAGCATCCCATGATCACTACCGTCGACACAACAGCCAGCTTCAGATCTCGGGCAAGCATCTCACGGCTCGCACTCGCAATGCTCACAAACAAGGCGGCAGGTAGCGCATAGTCAAGCACAACCTTATTGAACTTCTTTGAATCATCTCCGTCAAAAATGCCTTTTTTACCGGAAATATATCCGGCAAGCATCACCACCACTATAGGGACGATGGCATACAATATAATGTGTAACATGAGGATAAATAATTGAAAAAGGTTAATAATCAAATAATGGCGGCCAGCCGGACAACGGGAACACCAGCCGGACAGACCGCCATATTAAAAGAAGAAGCGTCACACAATCACGTTCTGCAAAGATGCCGGATTAAGATAGCCTATATGCCCGCTCTCCTTGCCGGAATCCGCAGCAAGCTGCACATCGATCAGAGCCGGTTTCTTCGACGCTATAGCTTCGGTCAGAGCCGATTTCAGCTCGTCGGGAGTGGTGACATAATAGGTTTTCGCACCGAATGCTTCGCCAAGTTTATCGTAACGCGCATTGACATCAAGCGTGGTAGGAGCCGGGTCTCCGTTTCCGCTCATGTTCACCCCGACACCGTTATATATACCTCCATTGTTGAAGATCACCACAGTACACGGAAGATTAAAGCGGCAAACCGTACTGAAATCCATTCCGGAGAATCCGAATGCCGAATCGCCTTCCACCGCCACCACACTCTTGCCGGTGGCTACGGCCGCGCCGACCACAGATCCCATGCCCATGCCCATAATGGCCCATGTGGCACAGTCGACACGATGCCGAGGAAGTGTCATGTCCACGGCGTCACGCGTATCGTCAAGCGTATTCGCGCCCTCATTCACCAGAATGACATCCGGATTGGCTTCAAGGATAGGCTTTATCACATTCAACGCACACCAGTGGTTCATGGGGCTGGCATTGGCGTTGCCCGTCATTCTTGCCATAAATCTGGCATTCTTGACCTTCGTTTCATCCTGCAAGGCCTTGATCCACGCCGGATCCATGCTCAGTTTCACCGATTCAAGCCCTGACAATATGGCGCTCAGCGACGAATCCATATCGCCGATCACCGGTGCGGCAATCGGACGGTTGCAGTCGATTTCTTCAGGTTCTATGTCCAGTTGTATGAACCGGCCGTCAGGATTCCATTTCCCGTGACCACGCGACAGGAGCCAGTTGAGACGTGCACCCACAAGCATCACCACATCGGCCTGTGACATTACGGTCGACCGACAGCTCATAGCGCTTAACGGATGCTTGTCAGGCATCAGCCCTTTGGCCATTGACATCTGCAAGAACGGTATGCCGGTCGATTCCACCAACTTTCTGATCTTTTCATCTACTTGGGCATAAGCCGCCCCTTTGCCCAGCAAAATGACCGGTTTTTTGGCCGATGCGAGTAATTTTACCGCGCGGTCAACAGATTCCGGCGACGGAATATGCTTTGGTTCCGGATCAACAGGCGTGAACAAAAGCTTTTCGGCATCAGCCCTGTTCATCACGGCCCCCAGACAAGGCGTGGTAACATCCAGATATACGCCGCCGGGACGTCCGGAAACGGCAGCCCGGTATGCGCGAGCCACCGCCAAAGGAATATCCTCGGGCCTGTTTACACGATATGCGGCCTTAACAAGCCCTTTGGCCACACTAAGCTGGTCAAGGCCCTCATAAGCGCCCTGATCCAGATCAATAGGAGCCCTTTCACTTGATCCTGAAATCTGAATCATCGGGTAGCAGTTGACCGTAGCATTGACCGTAGCGGTCAATCCGTTCATAAAACCGAGTGACGATACCGTGAGGAGCACTCCGGGCTTTTTTGTCAGAAAACCGTGAGTGGCAGCGGCCATTCCAGCCTGCTGCTCATGACGGAAACCGACAAATCTGATATTTTGCTCCTGGGCTATATATGCGAATTCCGTCACGGGAATTCCCACAAGTCCATACATTGTGTCAATGCCTATATTTTTGAGAGCGCGGGCCAGAATATACATACCGGTAACCTGCTCTGGATATTTCGGAGCAGCAGGCTGAGTCGCCGCCGGAGCCTTTATTGTTGCAGTAGCCATATTTGTTTTGTCAGATAATTTATATGTGAGTTTATCGGATAATTTATACCAAAATAGAGAAAAGGCCGGGCCGCGGGGGTTCGACGGTGAATCGCACCACCACACGCCCGACCTTCCTATGATCAATTATAATTTATACATGAGCCGGTTCTACAGACGGTTGTGCCGGTTTTGCAGCCGCGACCGGAGCGGTAGTGCCGTTCTTTGAAAATTCAGCCTGTTGCTCTGCGGTATAGCCATATTCCGTGAGCACATCAGCCGTATCACCGCCCAGATCCGGACACGGACCATACGCCGGCTGATAATTCGACATGGTAAACGGACAACCCACAGTCACAAACTCACCGATTTTGCCCCCTTGATCAATTTTCACAAGAGTATTTCCGTCATACAGGCTCTGGTCATCCATAATCTCCTTAGTTGACAATACAGGGCCGACAGGTACTCCAGCAGGCGACAGAATGGAAGTGATCTCGTATTTGTCCTTGGTAATCGCCCAAGCTCCAATGCGGTCGTAGATAGCCTGTTTATGCTTGTCGCGTGCGTCAGCAGTGTTAAAATCAGGGTTTGTGAGCCAGTCCTCGAAGCCAAACGCCTTGCAGGCAAGCTCAAACTGTTTGGGACCTCGCTGAAGAATAATATACACATAGGCATTGGGGTCCGTTTCCCATCCTTTGCACTTGTATGTCCATCCAAGCACGCCGGAACCTTCCTGATTGCCTGAACGCGGCACAAAATCATCAAACTTCTTGTCAGGATACTGCGGGAACTGCGTCAGATAGCCGATACGGTCCAGAGTCAACTGGTCACGCGTCTTGATACGGCACAGGTTCAGACAGGCATTGTGCATTGACTGATAGACATAACAGCCTTCCCCGGTCTTGCTGCGCTGCTGCAGGGCCGCCAGAAGTCCGATGAGCAAATGCATGCCTGAGTTAGAGTCACCGAGAGCCGCGCCGCTTTGAGTAGGCACATTGTCCTGACCCTCCCACCAGCCGGTCGTCGATGCGGCGCCGGCAGTTACCTGGGCTATGGGTTCGTACGCCTTCAGATCCTTATATTTCGACGACAGAGGAAACCCTTTGATAGTGCCGTATATACATTTAGGATTGAGGGCATGTACGGCCTCCCATGAGAAACCCAACTTGTCCATGGCTCCCGGATGCAGATTTTCAACAAAAATATCGGCCGATTTGATCAGCTTGGTCAGAATAGCCTTGCCGTCGGGAGTTTTTGCATCAAGCGCCAATGACTTCTTATTTGAATTAAGCTGTAAGAAATAGTAGCTCGGGCATTCGGGATCAAACTGCAACTCGTTTCGGGTTGCATCGCCCACACCTGGGCGTTCGATTTTTATAACTTCGGCGCCAAGCCATGCAAGCATCTGTGTGCATGACGGTCCGGACTGGACTTCAGTAAAATCAATCACTTTGATTCCTTGGAGAGGTGCGGTGTTCATAACTTTTTGCATTTATATTGCTTATGTCAAGTATTAGATAAATCTGCATATATAACATCCCCTCACCCCAAAAGGTTGCACACCACACGAATTTTCGCTACCGTTGTCACGGTTTCCGACAATATGACTGTAGCGACAGCCCACGTCAGAGACTATTCTGTCAACAAAGGTGTTATTCACCGTTTTATCTTCCACACTCAAACTTGGCCGTCTGAACTGCAATGAAGATGATACGGACAATAGCACCCCATCGGTAGCATCATACCACGCTCAGCAATGAGAAAGTATATGCCAACACCGGTGTGGGGCTGTCGTTCTCATCCATTGCATAGGTAAGCCAAGACCTGAGTGTGGGGTGAGACCGGAAATACAATCCTCACACCTTTTTTATATCCATGTAAAACCTCTTCTTGTGGATTGCGAAGCGACCAACAAACACCAATCAACACACGTTATAAAAAAATCACTTCTTCTGCTGACTCTGCTGATGCTGTTGGCGCCGACACTCCATGCCGACGATTTTTATTTTGATTTCGATGCCGACTCATAGGCTAAAGTTATTTATATCCAACATTTTGTTTCAATTTTGGGTTCAAGTCTATACTTTTTTGTGGAATAGGAAAAACTGTGGTATACCCATTTTTCTCATCAGCCAGTTGGACTCGCTGATCGTATGATTTGTGATAAACTCCAAAACGCACCATATCCTGTCGTCGCCAGCCTTCCCATACTAACTCCAACAAACGCTCTTTCAATATGTTCTCAAGCGTAGCTTCTCGATATGGCATACCAACACGACCTCGGACTTCGTTCAACTCCAACGAGCCATCCTCACCATTACGTACCTTTGCCTCGGACTTCATCAGGAGAGCATCGGCATAGCGGAATAGCACGATGTCGTTATCCGGTTGTCTACCGTCGGAATGTGAGGTCCTATCAACCTCATATTTTGCCATACGAGCACCAGCTGTCTTGACATAGGAGCTTCCCGTAAGATTCAACTTTAGCTCCAATGGGAAATACTCCAACTGCTGTCCATTGTCCATCATTACAGGCTTTCCATCAACCTCTACGATGCCGGCATAGAAGTTCTTTTCAAAGCGAGCATCTACATCATCTGTGCCGTATCCGTTGGCTAAGACTGTTGAGATATTGGCACTGGTACCATTTTCCGATGAGCCACCCAACGCACCGCCATGGTTGTAGTGTCGTGATCGGAAGAGATACCAGAACTGCGCAGCATAGAGGTTCTTATCCAACGGAATGGTGAATATGTTTTCGTTGGAGTTCTCGTTATGCACAGAGAAATTATAGCTATAATCGTCCTCCAACCGATAACCTACCTCGGCAAGTTTATCGCAATATTTGATACAGGTCTGCCAAGCGTTGAGTTTCTCACCATCGACGGTGAAAAATATCTCTTTACCGTTCCGTGGAACGCCATCAGTCCAATTATCATCACAATATATCTCGGCATTAAGAGCCAACTTAGCCAAAAGGAAATTAGCTACAGGTGTTGTTATACGACCATAGTAGTTACCCATCTTATTACTACGCTCATTTGGCAACAACTCGGCAACCTCCTGCAACTCATTCACGATAAAACGGAAAACCTCGCTACGCTCGCTCTGCACAACTTCATCCTGCGGTTGTTCATAGGATGTTACGATGGGCACTCTGCCATACATATCCATAATGTAGTAGTAGAAAAGTGCTCTCAGAGCTCGCACCTCAGCTTCGTAGGCCACTCTCTGCTCCTCAGATAGGTTATGGCTATACTTATCGATGATATGCAGAGATTTGTTCGATAACACAACAACCTTGTAGAGGTATTTCCAAGTATTGTAGAGTGGTAAATCATTAGGACTCCACTTATGCTGATACATATTCGTCCACAAACCTCCATCGTACCAGTCGCCACCACGAATAGGTATCATGGCTTCGTCTGTAGTAAGTGTGTTATAGTCATAAATCCCACGACAGGTCCCCTGTAAACCCTCACTGTCTGCACTGCCACCAATGTAATTGTAGAGCACAGCCACTGCATTAATATATATGTTGTTGGCATTGTTGTAAATGTCTTCTTCATAAAGTTGATCTCTAGGGTCTTCAGTAAGACAAGAGGTCATCATCGTTGCCAAAGCAACCATCAATATGTTTATATATCTTTTCATAACTGTAAGCGGTTAGAATTGAATACTAAGACCTAACGAATAGGTACGATATAAAGGATAGGTGCGTTTGTCGTCAATGCCCAAAGTGTTGCTTACTACATAACTGTTTATCATTGGAGTAAGACCGCTATAGCCTGTGATTGTTGCAAGGTTGCTAATGCCTGCCGAAAGACGCAATGACTTCACAGCCTTGGATTTCATTGGAATACTGTAGCCTATGGTAATATGTTCAATATTTACATAGTCACCCTTTTCCAACCAATAGTCTGAGACATTCTGGTCAATAATATTTTTTTCAGGAGCACCCTTCAATACATTGTAGTCAGGGAATATAGACATATTGGTATAAGCCAGGCCCGTGCCATTGAATATCTTATGACCGAAAGCACCATTTATCTGCATGGCAATATCAAAGGACTTGTAACGGAAACTGATGTTTGATCCAATAGTTACCTTGGGGGTTGCCTGACCTGCTATATACCTGTCTCCGCCATCGCTAAAATCAATCTCGCCATCATCATTCAAATCTTCAATATCGTAACTGTAGCCACCAAGTTCATTTTCTTTAAGCCCTTTGCAGTGAGGTAGATAGAATACCCCCAATGGCTGACCTACAATCTGATATACTACATTATTGTCTCCACCGTTCTGACCTGCACCATAAAGCGAGCCAATCGGAGTAATATCTGAAGCTGTCATATGCATACCATTATACTCTCCACTAAGCGAAAGTAACTTATTCTTCTGGTAGGACATATTGAAGTTGATATTCATCTCCATATCCTTTCGTTGAATGGGAACTACCGAGATTCCTAGTTCGACACCCTGGTTAGACATCGAGCCGATATTTGCCATCAGCTTATCGAACTCAAAGGTCGGAACGGGAACATCATACTCATAGAGCATATCCGTTGTCTTTGAGTAATATAATTCCGAGGTAAGCATCAACCGATTATCCCATATACCTAAGTTAAAACCGATATTAAATGTTGAACGAGTCTCCCACTTAAGGTCCGGATTCGTGTTGCGTATACTTCCCATTGTTACGGTAGGTGCACCGTTGATGGATACGATACCATTCTCCTTTACGGTATTAAGTGTTGTATAGGATGTTATACCTCCAAGATTTCCTGACCGACCATATCCGGTTCTTAGTTTCAACATTGTTATAAAGTCAGTATCAGAGAGGAAGCCTTCTTTTTTTACATCCCAACTCAGTGATACTGATGGGAAGAATCCGAAAGTATTGTTATCGCTTACCATTGAAGAGCCATCTCCACGGAGTGCTGCCGCAATAGAATATCTATCCTTGTAACTATATGTGACACTACCCATTATTGAAGCAAGTGACGGGTCTTCATAGCTACTGCTCGTACCACCGAAAGGACGCGATGATGTTGCTCCGATGTTATTATAGGAGAAATCATTTGTTGTTATTCCTTTTGCCTGCACCCATAAACCAGTCCTTACCTGTTTAAGATATTCTGCGCCAACAACAGCATCAAGGTGTGAGTCTCCCCAAGCATTGTTATATGAGAGGGACACATTTGTAAAGTAGTCTTCACCCTTGAACTCTCCACGATAAACATTGCCTTGCGCCCACACCCATGTAGGACAAAATTGAGCATTTCCCGTAGATGAATATGAATAAGAGCCGAAAGCCGACAATATCAAATTGTCAAGGATATTAAATTTCAGCCCCAAATGTGTATTGAAATTCCGTTCTTCGGAGTCATTTTTCTCATAGAGGAGTGCTCCGGGGTGGTTGATGTGTGAAGCAGCCGAATTCTTCACCCAGTTGCCATTAACATCAGTTCCTGCTGGATATGTAGGATTCTGTGCAGCTGCCGAGTAAAACAGCATTCGTGTATCGAAAATGTCGTGTATCTTTGACGAGTAGCCATATACACCAAAATCGCCAACCAAGCGTCCATCGAAAGCCTTTTGCGTAGCATCAAGTTTTACTACAAGATTTCGGTAATCGTTCACTTTGACAATTGTGTTGTGGTCCATAAAACCGAACGATGCTCGATAGTTTGAATTTTCCGAACCACCGCTAAAAGCCAAGTGATGCTGATGTATCAAGCCTGTACGGGTAATTACATCGTGAAAATTGGTATTATAGCCACCGTTATTGTGGTCTAACCCAAGCGCCTCTGCTGTAGCTATATACTCCGGGCCGTTGAGCATTTGCAGATGCTTATACATTGACTCTATTCCGTAGTTGCCATCATATGATATTTCGAAACCTCGCCCCGTTCCTTTCTTGGTCTTAATCTCAATTACACCTGAAGCACCACGGGAACCGTACATTGCCGTTTCGGTAGCATTCTTCAAAATAGTGAAACTCTCAATATCTGCGGGATATATGGTTGATAGCGTAGCTATATCTGATGTTACACCGTCAATAATTACCAACGGGTCATTGCCACCAATAATGGAGGTGGTACCACGAACTCGGATACTATTCAGCATAGCGAGTCTGTCTGTTCCATTAGTGGTGACGTTCACACCGGCAGACTGACCACTCAATACATCCAGAGCATTGTTTATAGGACCTTTTTTTATATTCTCGGGTCTAATATTTTCTGATAGTTTTATTACCGAAACGGAATCTTGTTTCTCACGAACATTCTGCACTTGTGCTTCAACCTTGGAAACGCCACAGAATAGAGACATTACGACAAGACACAGACAAATTCTTCCCATCTTGAATAGTTCAATCTCTGTAGATTCCCAGACCAGACGGTTAATAAATCTTATACGCAATGTATTATAAAGAGGGGGATTGGGAATCTATACTATTGCCCTGCCTGTCCGTCCGCTTAGCCATTGTATATTTTTTTCTGTTATTTCATATCAGTGATGCTGATAATCCAGGCAAGAACAGAGTAAACATCTACCTCTTTTATACATAAATCCTTTCCAAGGACTTTATAAGCGCAACCATTAACTACATTACAATACAAAGGTAACAATAATTTGTCATTTGAAGAAATTTAGAAAAAAGAAAAAGTCATTATGCGTGATATTTTTTATTTAATTACGACATTTATCAAATACAAAAAATCAAATTTGGACAAAAATCTTTAAATGATTTGATTATAAACAAACTTTAAATAGTTAAATTGCAATAATACTATACCATGGTTGTTCTTTACCTTAATGTAATACTACTGTTATATATCTGGTCATTTATCTCCTTTTGTCTGATGCAAAGGTAGCCAAACCTCATGCAGAATAAAAGCGGTAGACCGTTTGGAGCATTTCTTCCTCCGTTGGAGAGTAAACAGCTCCAAAACCTTTTCCTATTCATCGGTTTGGCTTGAATCTGCATCCGGCAACGGAGATAAACGACTGACGAAATAGTAGAAACAAAGAACAGCATAAATAATAGGTCTTTACTTGGCAACCTATCATTCAAACTGTTCTCAAATCTTTCAGAGGCTTATTATTTTCGACAGAGAGAAATTTGGCAAGCGGCAGATTTCACTCCCTCCAAAATAATAGATTGATAAGAGTGTGCTTTTGTCGTTCATGGAAATTGTCGTACCTTTGTGCCGAAAACGTGGAATGATAGAAACATCAAACTGCAAATAGCACGGAAAAGAGAAGAAACACCCTTTATTGATACGCTTTGAACGTTAAGAAACAATAAAGATGTTAAATCTTCACCTTTTAGAATACACCCTTAAAGCTTATGACCATATTTCTGACTTATTACTCGCAAAATATTGAGTAATAACTGGTTGCAAACACCGCAACTGTGTAAACCTTACTCTAATAAATATTGATGATGCCAACACTACATACACAGCTAATTCGGGAGCATTATATTCTAAGGATATCAAAACATTAATATGTTGTCCAAGCGGAGCTACTACAGACATACCCGACTCTGTGACAAAAATCGACGACTACGCTTTTGAGTCGTGTTTAAATATGCCAATGATGATGTCTGGGGATATAATTTCAAAAATATTCAGGAAATGGATTTCAAATCAGGAATTGAAGATGCAATAAAAAATGACAACGATATAAGCGTACGAGTGGAAAGCGGCACCATAGTTGTGGACAGTGATCATGACGTGGCCATTGATATCTGCGACATCCACGGTCTCATTGTCTATAGCGGAGCACCTGCCACCATAAATGGCGCTGCCGGCAAATCACACAAAGTGATTATCTGACCATATAATAGTATTAGATCTATTTGACAAACTAAATTGTTTTGTCTCGTTTGTGCAAAAGGGGAGATTTTCAAGGTCTCCCCTTTTTCGCAGCTCGTTGGAAGCACGCACCCGACCTACATCCATAAGTTACAGCCGTTTCATTTCGGACTCAGCGGCCGAGGAACCTCTGGATTGGCTCTTGCGGGGCTGGAAATTGTAGATGACGTTAAGCGATATGCCGCGTTGGTCGTAACTCTGGCGCTTGTCAACGAAAATTCCGCAAGTGTTCATCGTCCAGTCATTGTTGGCGGTGTTGAATATATCGGTTGCCGACAGTTTCACGGTCAGCGATTTGTTTAGAAATGTCCGGCCTACCGAAACATCCATTGTAAACCATGAAGGAGCAAAACGGTTGGTGTGCATGTCGCCCTTAGTGCGTCCGCTAATATTGGCTGTTATCATCCAATCGCAAGGCAACGAAAATGTGTTGTCGAAATAGTAAGAAAATATCGGATTGTCATATCGGTTGTTGTCAAGTTTAAACCATTGGCGGTACATTCCGACAGTGACGTTCGGAGTCCAGCGGCACACAGGCCGGCTCCAGACCAGATACAGGCTTAATGACGATACGTCTATGTTCAAAGGATGCATAATCAGCTGAAGATTACCTGCGGGATAAAGTTGTTTGACAAACGCATAGGTGTCGAGTGCACGGGTGAAGTCTGCCTGAAGCATAAAGCCTTTCCACATTCCGAATAACTGAAGATCGTGCATTCTCTCGTCACGCAGACCTGGATTGCCACCCTCGATCTCGTGTAGTCCGACGTAACTCAGCGAACCGGTAAGCTGCGCGTATGGAGGTTTAACCGTGGCCATCTTATAGCTGAGACTTATCTGGGATTCATCGTTGAAGGAATAGCTGAGCGAGACGTCAGGCGTCAGCAGATGATCACGGCGGCTCACCTCTGCATCACGTTTGCCGTCAACCTTGAAATCATAATCGACATACTCGTATCTTAATCCCGCAGAGAGAGAGATCTTGCCCAACATACGCGACCATGATGCGAACAGCGCTGCCGATGTCTGCCTTGCATCTGTCAACGAAGAAAGGATATATTCGCTGATTTGAGCGTTGAGCATACGGTAATCAAGCGAAGTATGGGTGTAGCTGCCTTGTGTACCAATGGAAAAATCGCCATTCCATAGCGGAAAATTCATATATAGTTTTCCGGCCCACAGGGTCGAGTTGCGTTCATCAGCCGAATGGACTTCGGAAATTGTCGATTCCGGATAAGTGGTCGCAACGCGATTATACGATCCAGACTGGAGGAACCCGCCGTCGAAGTGCAGCAGATACTTTTCGGCAAAGGTATTCTCATAATATAGTGATGCGAGATGACTGTGTGAACGGATCCGCTTGTCTATCTCACGAATCAGCGCCGAATTATTGTCAAGCCACTCTGTGCCGTAATTGTTGAAATTACCATGTTCAGGATTATAGCGATAATACGCACCGAGCGACTGGAGACCTTTGGCATAATTCAATCCGGCCTTGACAACGCCCGTAACAATGGGATAAGAGTTATTTTGGCTGCTACCTACCACTGCGTCCTTGCCATCATACATAAGTGTGTTGACAGTGGTTCCTTTGACAAAGAAATTATTGCGATTAACTGTTCCGTTGACAAAAAACTCATAGTTGCCGGTCCTATAGCCGAGTCCGAGATAATCCATTACCGACCACTTGCGGCGTCGCTGAAGCTGGAACCGGTCGGTAAACGACAGCCCTTGCAGGAAATTTCGGCGAGTAGTGATTTTAAGCACGGCCCCGGTAGCGCTCGCGTATGCTGCCCCCGGAGCCATAAGCAATTCCACCTTTTTCAGATTGGATGACAATATCTGCGATAACTCTTGATCATCGCGCATCGGCCGTCCGTCGATATAGATCTCGAGATTGCTTTTGCCGATGACGCTGACGGAATTGTCCTGCACCTTTATCATTGGCAACTGAGCAAGCACATCAAGAGCACTGCCGAGGTCGGCAAGATCCGTTCCGGGAATGGTTGACACGAGCGTTGATCCGACAAGTTTTGTGACAGATTGGTTGGCTGTCACTACCACCTCCTGCAACTCGCGGGTGAGACTGTCTGTTGTCTCCTGATTCTGTGCCTGACCTATGCCGACAGTAAGAATCACAGTCAGAATTGTGATGAAAACCTTAGCGTTCATTATGAGTAGTATTTTTGCAGCAAAATTACTCATAAAAGCTATGGCAATGCAAAATAAAAGTCTGACCTACGGATTTACAACATGCTTATAATAAGCAATATGCGTATTACACCCCGCAAAAAGTCTGACCATCAGAGAAACGGCATCAGAAAACAGACATTATATCAGGGCATACTGCTTCCACCGACTCTTTAAGACGCGATTTAAGTCTTGATTTACGTTTATAGACTACATCTACCGACTCGCCGAGCAGCAAGCTTATAGTGCGCGTCGAAAGTCCGCTCGCAAGATATACCAGAAGCCTATATTCTTCCGTCTTGATGTCGGGATAGTTGTCTTTGACCTTGACAAGAAGGTTATCTCGACAATCATTCACAGCCGACTCCATTTCTGAAAAAGAGTCGGTGCGGACCGATTCGATCTTGCTTTTCACTTTATCGATTATTGCCTTTCGCTCGGTTTTAGTGCCATGCGATTCGTAGTAGGTCTGACAAAGCGAATCAATGAGGGCAAAACGGTTTTCAAGCAGTCCGTGCAGTTTCATCTCCAGACGGCCCACATCGCCACGACTAACGTCAATCTGGCTTTTAAGACCGGAAGCCTCGGCTATCAGAGCTTCATTCTGCAACGACTGCAACCTTATGCGCTGACGCATCCATATTATGATTCCGGCAGCGATAATCAATAATACAAGTCCGACAAACATATATAATTCTCGTTTGGCTCGCTCTTTATAAAGAAGAAACTCCTTTTCTTTCTGAAGATAAAGAGCCGTTGCAAGAGCGTCTGCGTCGTCCGACGACCGAATCAGCGCTTTCAGCCGCGATGCTTTCTGAAATTCGTCGGTCAAATTATGCTGCCCGTAATAGTCTATGGCAATATCGACAATAGTGTCGGTTGGGGCTGACAGTTTATTTACAACCAAAGCTTCGCTATATAAGAGCGCCCATCGTGCCATCGTCGCCGAATCCTGAAATTCCGACACATCCACGCCATTAAGTCTAGAGAGTGCAGCGGTTGGATCGCTGTGCATAAGACGTTGCGCTTCATCAAGCGCCATCGGCTGTGAGCTTGAATAACTGCAACCGGTAATCACAAACAGAATAACTATGTAAAGCAGACCGCGCATAATGCCAAAATGCCGTAAAACAGACCAAACAGTTATAACACAACAAAGTTAATCATAATTATCATAAATCAATATCAGGCACATATAATATAGTGAGTTTTTGTACGGCCAGTACTTTAAGAGATGATATGATAATACCCGCACCGATCAATTAACAATAATTAACGCGACTTCTTTGAATATTATGAAAAATTTGATTTAGTTCGTAAAATTAAATATTTAGTGACAATAATGAATAATTGTCATACCATACATCTGACAGATGATGCTGATAGAGACCGCGTCAAGTAGGTCACGGATTGGGAATAGCAAATAATGTTAATATAAAAACCTCAACAAAAGAATTATCATGATGAACTTTAAAGCTGAATCGTGGGTTAGCAAACTGTGTCTAGTTCCCGCTCTAATAATTTATTGCGCCATATGGGTGTCATGCTCTTCATCTACCGAAAAGCTTGCGGACAGCGTTTCTTCGAACAACGTCTATAAGACTTTTGCCGAATATAGGGCTGCAGGCACTACGGAAACTGTAGCAAAAAACAGCGTACGCGAAAAGGCGGCCTATGATGGACAAACGCAGTTTGTCATATATAGGGTTGACGTAACATCGCCTGAGTTCAAGGAATGGGATTTCATATTGATTCGCGACCTTTCCGCTTCCAATTTGCCAGACAGCTATTTTGACGGCTACTCGATGCCGCTGACAAAGGCTGTCTTTGCAATTCGCAAAGAAGTTATCCGCCATCTTGCACCTCGTGCGTCCAAATTCATAATCGACGGCAAAGAGGTTGCCGAAGAAGAATTCGATCGACTTCCAGGAGGTCATATCCAGCGAGTTACGCTCCTTGGCAATACAATAGAGATAGCCACTCGTCTATGGCCGGAGGATGAACATAATCCGGAAATCAGAATGGCTGTAGACAATGAAGCGCGCCTTATGCGCGACCTCTTCGGCGATGAAATGGACACCGAATAGCCATATTACTTGTATATATCAATTATATAACGTATTATTCTGAGAAGTCATCTTGACTTCAGCATGATCTCCTTTTATAGTGTCTTATCGGCAAATGCGATGTCAAACAGGCCCAATAATAGTTGCACCAGAACCAATATTGTGTCAACATCGTTTTAACATAAAATGTCAGTACATCGATCGATATGACACCGCTTCAACAAATATACAATCTATTACGGACAAATTCGGAAAAATTATCTGACGATTCTATTTTTGGAGGTAAGATGGGATCAGCAATCATATCTGCATTTGTTTCAACAGACAACATTTCGGAGGATTCATTAACGGCTTTGAACGGATTATTGGATTTCAGAAAAGGAGATATCAGTATCGAAGTATGGAAACTTTGGATCGTTGCAACCCTTCTGGAAAATCAAATTATTAACCTGCCAAACGGTTATAATTTTGAACAACTCGTCCGGGAGGCTATCTCGCAAAGCCGTATCTATTGTTATTATAGTCCGGTTAAACTAACGCGAGACCTGATGTTATATCCTTTTGGCTTGGTCAGTCTAAAGGCATTGAAACTTATTGATGGCATTCCATTTTATTCTCTTGTCGAATGGATAGTTTTATTTATGCGTGATTGCGAATATTTCCTGACACGAAGCGTGCCGCATATTCACGACCATACGACCATCAAAGCGTCTGTGCTGCATTCCACCTTGCGTTTTATGCAACTGGCGGAATTTCAGAAAGTCTACCCTTGGAAAGCACATCAATTGCAGGAACTAATCAAAGAGATGCGCTATGACCGAAACGGCTCCCGGCCTGTGGATAATTATATTTTGGATTACATGATTGGCAAAAGGACGGCCAAGCATGTATGGAGCGAAAAAGAGACGGGGTATATTGGCACGATTGCCTTCATATATGATATGCCTGAATTATTTGCAGATGTATTCAGACCGATAGATGTGAGCGACACTCAAGTTGATAATCTTGTTGGCATAGGCCTTGGGCTATTGTCAAACAGCATAAACGGCACTAAGCTATGACCAGATCACATCTGCCAGATTTGACCATAATGATGTCAACCAGGATTGATTCGCCGGATCGGCTAGCAAATGTAAGGGCCTCGCTTGGGTACTATCGAAAATATACAGACGCGCATCTGATGATTATCGAATCTGATAGCGAATCACGTCTAAGTGAAATTATGCAAATGGATTTCCCTGAGGTGGAGTATATATTTGTTGAAGACCATAATCCCATGCTTTACCGCACGCATTTGATGAATGAAGAGTTCCGCCGTGTCCGTACTCGCAATGCCGCAAACATCGACGTTGACATCATCGTGCCGATTGAGCAACTTCACCAGGCTCACGATGCGGTGTTAAGCGGGCAATACGTCATGTCCATGCCTTATGACGGGCGTGTTGTACTCTCTCCAAAAGAATTAGCAGATATATTCCGTGAAACACTTGATATTGGAGCATTGACAGAAATAGACGCGTACCAGCAGCTTATGTTTGGATTTGCGTCTCTTGGAGGTGCTTATGTTGTAGATGTGGCGCGTTATCGGGAACTTGGCTGGGAAAACGAGCACTTCCTATGCTGGGGGCCGGAGGATATGGAGCGCTTCCATCGCCTAGACATCCTTGGACATCGACCTCTGCAAGTTACTGGTAAATGTTACCATCTTCCTCACTCCAGAGGTATAAACAGTGGCGACACTGTCCCTGAATTGATTCTATTGACCAAACGCGAGTATTTTAACGTCATAAATATGAAGCCTCAGGAACTTTGTTATTATATAGAGTCGTGGACATGGTGCAAACGATAACAATTTTGCTCCTTTTCGCAGGGTATTTAGCACTCTTTAACACATATAACATACGGTAATTTGCGGTTTTGAAAAAATGAAAGTAACTTTAGAGCAAAAAACTATGCATAAAATTGTTTTATCTATTTTGGCAGCATTCGCTATAACTGTATATGCTGCTGATATGCTTACCCCTGATGAAACAAAGGGAGATTGCGTTCTAGCATCACAGTCAGACTCCAACATATGTGTTAGCGTAGAAGTTCTTGGAGTTGATAATCTTGATAACATCGGATATACGATTTTCAATGCCGATAGTTCTGTAGTGTCGTCGTTTGGCAGTATGAGACTGAAGAATGTGCTAAAGGTTGAGCCACTTATGGCCGGAAATTCTTATATAATGGTTTTTTATCCCAAGGAAGCCTTGTCTGCGTGTTCAACTGACAGTATCACCGTCAGCGGGTACAATACTTCCGTAACCGGCTACAGATATAGCCCCATACAATATAATGAAATTGTTAATAAATTGGCCGAAGTAAAGTTCTCTATTCCCCTTGATTCTTGTAGGCCTTCGAACAAAAGGACAAACAGAATGGAATATGTAATTGCTCCTATTGCAATCAACTATAAGTAAAACAAAGAGTCCTTAATTCTCGCCGGTTGATTATATTCTGAACAATTTAGAATCAGAAAACGTTATAATGACATTAAATAATAGTTTTTTAATTCTAAATTATTAGTATGACACAGAAAAAAATCAAACTTAGCGGTGTGGTTGAACTTTCAACTCAAGAGATGAAGGACGCTAAAGCGATTGTCTCGAGTTCCGGCTCAAACTTCCCATTAGATGCACCATGCGGTTTGGAGTTGGATTGCGGGAACGGGGTCAAATTTAATTGCGAAACTAGAGTCCCGGGCGAAAAATGCTCCATTATGCTCTTCAGCATTGGCGGAGGCCAGTATGAACCCTTTGGCATTCGTTGCGGTAGAGAAACACATCAATGCAGTGACCAAAACTGGAGCGGAACCGCGAATCTAACTTGATATATAACTCCAATATTTTCACGATGACGAGTTATTATTATCTTTCATCGTGTTTTGTTTGCCCGACATGGTCATAATCTAACTGGTAGAATCCTGAGCGCGCCCCGATATCGAGAAGGGCATAGCAGAAAGCAAGGGTCTCGGTCGCGAGGGCGAATCTGAAGTAAGCCGTAGGCAAAAGTCTGGCTCCAAGAACAAAAACTGGAAACAAGGCTCAAAGTATGGGGTAAGGTTGTAAGTATCAGTCCAAAACATGTCGACTGTTATATGATTTTTTATGTTCTCGGTTAAGAGCTTGCTGAAAAGTAAATACTTTTCAGCAAGCTCTTCTACTTTTAATTGTTCTTTCTCAAAGCGAGTAGAAGAAAATAATAAGATAAAATTTATGGATTAGGAAGCTGACCTAAATCAGAACAATAAAGGTAATTTTTGAACTCATTTGGGGCAGCAGGGTCTCCATATCGGCAATATCCGCCTTTATCTGAACCATTCGAGGATAGGAACGTACATGTATCCCATTCTTTTTTCCCTAAACATGCACTTACCTTTGCAGGCATTGTCCCGGAGGACCCATCCGAACAATGAATTATAGTATCTCCACATGCTATTCCTAATAAAAATGAAGATGAAGCACCAGATGAATCCGTTCCTGAATCGCCAAAAGATACATATAATCGTTTACATGTTCCAACCGGACCTTGACATGAAATTCGACGCCCATCGGGGCAAAGTTCAGTAATGCCGCATTTATCAGGATCAAATGGCCATATTCTGTCAACGGATTCTTCACGCATCTCTGCTGATGTTAAAGGTGTTGCATTCTCTAATTTAATTTTTATTGTTCTTCATAATTATGCTTTTATTATCTTCCTTATAAACAAACTAAAATACAATTTGTTCACTATTCGAACAATAAAAAAATAGGAAATAGTTTCTAAAAACACACTCGCTTGTTGCTAATCACTGCCATATAATATTTTGATTTACATTTGGATAAGGATTAGCATTACGAGATAGAATAATTTTCCCAAGGTCATCGTTGACAAACGCTGATTTAATATTAGCAATTTGCACATCTGTCAAAGGTTGATTTTGTCCTTGAATTTGCTGCAAATAAGCAGTCGCTGCAAGGAGATTAAGCAGAAGAGGCGTAGGATTATCTATAATGCCCTTAAGTTCCTTAATGGCCTTTCTTTTCCATTCTTCAACCGGTGTTTCTCCGATAAACTGAATCTTAGGCAAAAGCACCCGAAGAATTGCATTCATTTCTCTACGTAATCCAAGGGGAAAGTCATTTAGCATATCAGTTGAATAATCCAGATTGTTCAGAAACCGATAGAAGCTACATTCGGGCGCTATTATTTTCGAGCTATCAACATTGGCAAAATCCACGCCGAAAGTAAGAGCACGCTCCTTGTATGGAACAATTCGAGTTAGACAGTAATCGCGCTCTAACGCGCGAGTAATCCAACGACGTTCTACATCAGAAATTTCAACAGCTTTGACGGCACTAATATTTTCCTTCATCTCCTTTTCTAACTGCCAATTCAAAAATTTTTCACTATCCTCCCAGATTTCCTTTGTGCCAATACTTGATGAGCCGTAAGCTTCAAATATTCTACCATACTGGCCTGAAATGTCACTCCTGCCAGTACCACCCTCAACATCAACGTTAAGGAATTTTCCGTCTGCATTGAAGTTCAGCGTAATTATTTGGGGCGAACTCTGTGATAAACCAATATTAAGATGGCATATATCTTGCCCGTTAGTTGTCCTGATTATCATACTTACTGCGTCCCGGTATAGCGTTTCCATCGGCACTAGTCCCGTTCCATTCGTAATAATAGCGGGCTCAGGTATGAGGTTCACAGTATCAACATAATTATAGTCAAGTAATGGCTTCCAATATACTTCACCAACGATATCTTTAGCAGACATAATCTCAGACTGGTCGTTAACTTTTATAGTAACTTCGGCTACGCCTTGCTTAATTTCATTAACTGGGAGTGAGATGTCCGTTCTTGTGGTACAACCAGTAATAATAAGGGCTATAAATGCCCATAAGAGATGTGTTGTCATAAAGAGAAGTGGGTAATTAAGTATTTATTTTGTCAAGAATTTCATCTGTGTCCACTAAAAATCATAAGAGTTCTTTGAAATTATGGATATTGTGATTGTTGTGCGAGAATTGGAGACACAACGATTTGGATTGATTTTTACACTCTGAATCAGATTGTTGAGAAAAAATAATTATTGCTATGCCTCAATTTTGCATGGTTTTCCAGTCTAGGATGGTTCTATCTGCTGATTATAATCCCATCAGTTATTCTACTATAACCTTATACGCTCGTTCTTTACTCTTTTTAGAAAGCGAGGTGGGTGCAATTGGGCCAGTGTATCCTCGCAAATTCGAGCAGAATTCCAGCCAGAAAGTAGGGTCTTCGATGTGGTCAATCATCTTGTTGTTCAGAGTTCGCAGAGCCTCCTTTCTGACCGCTGATGGCAATTCAGGATGGCAATTCAGCGTGTCGAGATGCTCCTTATACTTTGCGATAAGGAAGTCAACATAGCTAACTTCATCGCCATTAAGCTCGACATAGAAATTATCATTTGCAACCAGCTGGTAAAATTCGCCGAATGCTTTTGAATAAGCGGCTTCGGTCCTCTCCTTGAACACGCCGGTAGTAGAAATCTGGCGCTCCGGTTCAGGCGCCACGCGGTTTACAGTTACCTCACACTGCTCACCGGGCATAACCCAAGTCTCAGCGCTAAAATTAGAGTCCGAATGAATAAGAATCAGGTGCTTTACAGAATCAATTTCCAAATCCAGACGAGCCTTTCCAACCGAATCAGTGGTAAAGGCGACTAGCTGATTATCGCCGTCAATCAGGTATGTCCACCGGTCAGAAGTCGCAGGCACGGTTACTAAGTCGACTACCGTGGTTTTGTCATCACTGGTTCCGCAAGCACTAAGAATCAATAACAGACCTGCAATAAATAGAATCTTTTTCATAAATAAACTATTAGCCAATAACTATAGTGGGGTAAATATAGCGATAATTTTTTATTTCAAACAATTTTGGTCAGCAATATTACGAATTTCGCTCAATCAGAAATATCCTGCACGGCATGTTTTTGAACTGCATATCGTGAAATCCTTTTATATAGTCACTAAAGAACGTGCATCTTAACCAGGTATGAAACGTGGCTGTTGCCCCGATAGAAATCCAAATGTGGTGCCACCAAGCCACCGTAGAGTTAAAAAATATTAAATTTCGCACACATAATTGTAATCCTTTAAAAAAAAATCCTTAAATTTAGAAAAATTTTAGCAATATTGTATAAACTTACCTACTATCTAATGGCTAAATATAATTGACACACAAAATATTTAATCCAGAAAATAATAGTTGGTCAGTTCATCATATATTATCCGGCCTGGTGAGAACACTCATTAAGACAAGGGAATTGCTGATACATTCTTGCTGCAAGTTTCATATTAACCAGATACATGTTTCTATATATCTGATAAACAGATGGTGATTCTTATGGTATATGTTTTGAATATTTAATTTATTATATGTAATTTCCCTCCACTTCCAGAATAGTAAAGAGACCAGACATACTATGACCAAAAAAACTAAAGCAGCATTCGCCTTGATTACTATTATAGGAGCACTCTTCTTTATAAGCGTTCCTGCTCAAGCAGTTCCGAGATGGCTGCAATTACGTGTAAAGATAATTGACCAAATAACCAAACGTCCAATTCTGTATCCGCAATTCGCGATGTATAATTCCCTTGATTCTACTGAAGTTCCCATTAAATGGTATGGAATGTCGGAAGTGTCAATGATTCGTGTACCTTGGGGAAATGCGTCGTACGATTTAGTTGTGATGTCTCCTACTGTATCTATTGCAGGTGATAATGAATCTATGCAACAGGAAATTGAAAAACAAGGGACTTATGAGTCTGAAAGGATCAGAATTGCAATCTCAGACCTAAAGGAGAGCGACGTGACATATGATGGCCCGACAATTTCGCTTAGTCGTGTAAAAAATAAGAAACTTAATGAGGTTACAGTAACAGCATCCAAGGTAATGTTCTATAACAAAGGGGACACTTTGATCTATAATGCTGATGCATTTGTTTTCTCTGAAGGCAGTTCGTTGGATGCTATTATTGAGCAAATGCCCGGTGTGGAACTCAGAAAAAATGGGCGTATATATGTAAATGGCAAATTTGTTGAAACACTGTTGCTTAATGGAAAAGATTTGTTCAATGGGGATAATCAGCTTATGCTTGAAAACCTTCCCGCTTTTACCGTAAAGGATATTGCTGTGTATAATCACGCCGGACGTTCAAGCAGGCTTATGGGTTACAACACAGGTGACACCAAATACGTAATGGACGTCAGGCTTAAGCGTCAATACCGAACAGGCGGACTGTTGAATATTGAAGGTGGATATGGCACTTCCGGCAGGTACCTCGGTAAACTGTTTGGCTTATTGTTCTCTGACAACGTCTCTTTTTCGGCATATGGAGGTGCAAACAATCTCAGTGATGCGGACAAACCGGGTCAAAGTGACGGATCATGGAGTAGCGACCGAATGGGCAGTGGCATGAGTCTCCGTCAACTGGGTGGCATATCATACATTGCTCAGGGATATGAAAACCAATGGGAAGCAAAAGGCAGTATTGATGTAGTAAATACGTTGATTTCAAACGATAGCCACACCACGACTCAAACATATCTTCCGCAAGGAGATAATTTTTCTTATGGATGGATGAATGGCCGGAACAAAGTATTGTCAGTAAAGACATCTCACTATTTTGCCTTCGACGCCGGAAATCGTGCCAGCATATCGCTCTCACCGGAATTTGAATTTTCACGCAATTCTGATTCCCAGCATTATATATCAGCAACGTTAAACAGTAATTATAATGATAGTATCACTCAAGAGATAGTAGAAAACATATATGAGTATAAATCAGATTATCGGCAATGTTTGCTTAATCGAAACTTAGGCGAAAGCAAATATTCAAATAAACATTTGCGTGGGAAGATTAGGGCAATCGGCGACATTAAGACCAAGTCTACAGGCTTAAAGAATATGCTTACTCTAGATGTTAATATTGGCTTTCACAACACTATAGCGAATAGATTCAACAAATTCAGAGTGGATTACTCAGAGAGTCTCAAAACATTCGGTAATCAATATTTCAAACAATATCCATCATATGACTGGAACTATTCTGCAGATTTAAAATTCCGACAAATGTTGTCAGAAATTCTATATGGCCATCATTTGCAATTAGTTTATAAATACAGAGGCAACAACAAGACTCGCACATCTAACCTATATCTTCTCAACACGTTAAATGACGACAATTATCCAATCGGAATTCTGCCACCGGCATCTATTTATGAAACGTCTATTGACAAAGAGCAGAGTTATACATTTCATACAAACGAGCACTCTCACTCTCTTTGTATTTCTGTATACACATGGCTCGGAGAGCTCAAGGACTGGAATTTCAGCATAAATTATTCTTGTGATTTAGAATTTTCAGATAGACGAATCAGGTATTTATCAACTACAAATCATAATAATCATAGAACAAATTTGTTCCCCGCATTTTATTTAGGAAACAGTCTATACAAACACTACCTAACCGGAGATGATTCACGAAAAATAAAGGAAACAAATTGGGACCTAAACATTTCGGGCAGCCCCATAAGGGTATCATTGCTTGATGCGATTGATTATATAAACACATCAAATCCTTTATATACAATCATGGGCAATCCCGACATTCGAGATTCTTATAAAATTGCAACAACCATGAAATTCAATCATACTAACTACAAGCGAAGTCAGGTGCATAATGCTAATATTACATATTTGTCATACATTAATGCTTTGACACATGGCCTTTTATATAATACATCTTCCGGGCAGCAGACTGAGCGCCCATACAATATCAATGGTAATTACGATATCAAAGCATCCTACTCATTTTCTACCAATTTCGGGACATTCCGACGATTTGAAATTTCCGCCCAAACTACTCCCATGTTTTCGCATACGTCAGATTTATTTGAATCATATTCCGACGTTGATCATAACCTGAAACAAGTTCCACACAAACGGTCTGTCAACACCTTCAGTTGTAAAGAGAATGTGAAATTTACTTGGAAAGTCGGGAGTCATCGATTAACCATGAAAGGAGCTGTAGAATTTAGAAACTATCAAAGTGATCATATTACGTTCAATAACTTCAGTGCATGGAATTCTGACGTGGGAATCAGCGCCATCCTCAACTTTCCATATAATTGGGAATTATCAACGGATATATCACTTTATATGAGAAATGGATATCTGGATCCGATATTGAATCAGTCTGATTTAATATGGAATCTCCGTGTATCCAAATCTTTGTTCAAAGGCAAAATATTTGTTGCGATTGATGGGTTTGATTTGCTCCACCAACTAAGCAATATAAGCTATAGGATCAATTCTCAGGCAAGGACAGAAATTGTGGCAAATACAATTCCCAATTATTTCTTATTCCACATCAGGTGGAACTTTAATAAATCTCCTAAAACGAAATAGCTATACGTCGTCATGATAACTTTAATAACAGAATATCAATAGTATCAGTTGTACCACTTTCCTGGAAATATTAATCAGCCGGATGGCTCAAAGTCGTGTGCAGTATTAAACCATATTTCCCATCAAAGAGTGAACATTTGCCCCAGTGTTCTGTTATATATATGATACTATGATGTTTATAGCATCTAAACAAAACTATTATGAATAATCTTAATAACAACAGTTTGGAACAGATTGTCCCATTGACCCCTGAAGAACAAAAAGCGATGGTCGCTTCGGGTATGACCTTCTCTTTTGGTCCAAAACAAAGCTGTACGTTAACTATGAACTGTGCTGGCGTTACAATATCTTGCTCAAGCGCAAATGGTGATTGTATGATGGGAGATTATAACTCCAATTTAGGTATGTATCTCTCAATCATATGCGATGGGCATAAGTACAAATGCTCTGATGGTATCGACTCAGGCACGGGAGGAGAATCAGATGGGTCTGGGACCCAAAATGGCTGTACTGAGAGATATCTCTCAGAGGATTGCAACAAGCGGTATTTGCTATAATCACGAGCTATTTTCTATTAACTCAAGGGCCTGAGCACTATCAGGCCCTTTTTACTGATGTAGCAAAATCATTGCAATTGGACTAACTATGGATGATCTGTTCATATATTAAGTTATATGAACAAATATTTGGACACAGACGTTTTAGACAAAACGATAAAACAAATTGAAAGTTTAAATAAAGACATTATCGTAATGCTTAATTGATTATGTAATGAATGAACAAATTATTTGATTACTACTTTTTAGCTTAACGATAATGTTTTCTACAGAATGATTTATGATGCTCCGTTTTCCAAAAATATGACGTATGTTAAATTTTATTGAATGTGTCTTTCAGAAATTGGGAGTCAAATATACGCAAAGTTGGTTAAAAAAACAGATTGAGACAATTCCTAACATTACTTCAATATATGGGCTTTGCCACGTAATGTCTCTTTATAAACTATATTATCAATGCGTAAAAGTTGTACACAAAGAGAATCTAACACTCATTAAGACCCCATGCATAATTATTTATAAGAATCAGTTCATGATTGTCGAATCAGTAACTGATAGTCTGATTAAACTTAAAGATGGGACTCGTAATAAAACCATAACGGTATCCTCAAAGATATTTGTTCAAGACTGGAATGGTGTAATGATTCTAATTTCAGTTTCAGATAATAGTAGCGAGCCCGAATATAAAACACATCTTATTAACGAAAGCATTCAAGTGCTCAAAAAAACTGGCATAGGTTTGTGTATCGTGGCTATATGCATTATTGGTGTCTTACAAAACCATATGGTTCAATATATTTATTGGTGGATTCTTATATTTATAAATATGCTCGGATTAGGAGTCTCATACCTATTATTACTACAACAGTTGCATATTCCCAATAACGTTTCCAAAACATTGTGTGACCTGGTTAAGAATGGGAGTTGTGAGTCTGTTTCACAATCAAATGCGGCAAATTTTTTCAAGGTAGCCAAATTCAGCGAAATCGGTTTTGGTTATTTCTTTGTCAACGCATTTGTGCTAATATGGATTCCGCAATTGCTCAACTCATATTTTTGGATAGCTACCTGTACGTTGCCATTCACATTATGGAGTGTCTGGTATCAAAAATTTCGAATCAAAAGTTGGTGTATTCTATGTCTCTCCTCTATCGTGCTGTTGTGGGCACAAGTAATTGTATGTTTTGTCAGTCGTGAACTATATGATTATTCATTTATCTTGAATAATACAATATATTTAATCTCAGGATATGTATTAGCGGTATTACTCCTATCGGAATTGATGTATATTCTTTCAAAACATCAACAATCCAAACAATTGCTTAAAGACTTCAATATCCTAAAAGAAAATGGTATGGTATTTACCGCAATTGAAGGAAATGCTGAACGATTCGACACTAGTGATGACAATTGTAGTTCGCTTGTCTTTGGCAATCCCGATGCTTTACATCAGATTACGGTGTTCAGTAATCCTTTTTGTAATCCGTGCTCTGCTATGCATGCGAGACTTAATGATTTCCCTGGAGTCAATGTCAGCGTCAAGTATGTATTTACCTATTTTTCACCAGAATATGATTTTGCAAATCGCTATATAATTGCAGCCTATCAGCAACTCGGAGCGAGCCAAACTTGGGATATCTTAACTGAGTGGTATGAAAAGGGAAGGCAATATGGAAAATCGTTCTTTAATAAATATAATTTAGATATCACAACAGAAAATGTCTTGAAAGAGGTTGAAAAGCACAGAGCATGGCATTCAGACAACCGACTGCAAGGAACTCCGACAGTACTTATTAATGGTATAGAATTGGTTCCACCATATTCATTGGAGGATTATTATTATTTTCCAATCTAATAATATCTGTGCGACTATAACCTATTAATATGAAGTAACACAAAATCAATACCCTATATGACTGCCATTACTGTGATATTTGTTGATGAACATAGTACTTCTGAGAATAATGGCATAGGCACCTATCGTAATATATTGCTCTCAATGCTCAATAAGGAAGTGAATGTAACTGTGATTCTCATTTCACTTAATTCACAATGTACAGATTTAACAACTTATACATATAAAAATGGAGTTGAATTTGCTGTGCCATGTGTAAATGGAGGCAATTGGCGTGATGCTGGAGAAATTATATGGCCATTATTAAAACAATATATTGTGGATTCTCCATATAACGTAGTGCTATTTAATCATTCTCCATGCGAACAAAATATGCTACATATGAAAAGAGAATTTCCGCTGTCTAAGATTGTATTTTTAATACATAATCAAGGATGGTGTTCACCATTATTTGGTGATGCAAGTTTATTTTTGCAAATAACTATGGGAAACAAGCCACAAATAGTATCTGAAGAGACATTTAGAAGAATATCCAATTATTACAACACAGAACAAGCAATATATCGGATTGCCGATGCTGTTATATGTTTATCAGAATCTACTGACAAATACCTACGTACTATATATAAAGTCCCTGAATCAAAAATATATAAAATCGTTAATGGGATAGATCTGACACCTACTTGCCGACGTAACATCGCTCGTGCACGCAGAGAAATGGGACTCCGTGTCGAAGACGAGGTCCTAATATTTGTTGCTCGGCCAGATGAATCCAAAGGCGTAATAGCTCTTTTCAAAGCGGTTGAATATGTGCGCCAAACACACCCATATTTACGCTGTATCTTAGTTGGAAATCCATATGGATACTTTAAATACTGGGAATTTTTCAAGAATATGTCATCGAATATTATATTTACAGGGCAAATTGCTAATCACGACATATGTAAGTGGTACTCTATTGCTGATGTTGGGATTTTGTCATCATACTCGGAGCAATGTAGTTATACCGCGATGGAGATGATGAATGCTGGGATTTTAATAGTATCCTCAAACGGCAATGGGTTAAAAGATATGTTTATTTCCGGGAAAAATGCTTTTATAGCTAATATCGGAAACGTTTTACAAGTTGATGCCTACGCTCATCGTCTTGCCAAGTCAATTAAACAAGCATTAAATGCACCTATGGAGCAAAAGAAACAATATGCGGCATACAACCGCCGTTTATTGCGCACAAAGTATTCAGCATCTGCAATGGCAAACAAATATATGAAACTATTCCGCAAACTTATATCTGCGGAATAATAGGCTCGGTTGTCCTTTATTTTGTTATATTGAAATAGTCTGTCAGTTCATCATATATTACCCTATCTTGTGCTGAACACTCGTTAAGATAAGGGAATTGCAGATACATCCGTGCTGCAAGTTCCATATTTCCAAGATATATGTTTTTGCATATCTGATGAAGGTATCTATATATTGTTGACGGCCTGAGACGGCTTATCCCGTGGCCGACATAAGTACATTGAAAAACATAATCGTCCAATATTGTTTCCTTAAAATCAGGGCCTAAAGTCTGCAATGTATAGTCATCATCATTACACCATAAAGAAAAGTAAGCCAATTCCTGCATCCGTTTGGTCTTGTAAGCGAAAATGGTGTGGAGCCGCCAGTTGCACACATCGTTGGCCCTATAATAGATTTTGTCCGGAAAATCGTGGGACACAATATCGAGCGTTACACGTTCGACGACATCAGATCTTATCCATGTATCATCGTCGTCTATCAGCATATAATAATCAGTATCGCATGACTTTATAAGGCGTCTCATCGTATATCCCGGGCCGTGGTTGGAATCATTCCGAAGCAAAACGAAGTGCTTGTCGTTGCCATATTGGGATTGCAGGAACGCCCACGTGCCATCCGTGCTACAGTCATCGCATACATAAATTTTGTCAGGTTGCAGAATCTGTTTAGAATGCACCGAAGCAATACATGAGTCAATGCGTCCTATCGCGTTATGAGACCTGATCAGAACCGCAAGAGTAGGATAATTTGCCATAGCGGAAAGTATAGAATTTATTTAAGCAAAACAATATATTCTGACACAAGGTTCAGAATGACTGTTTCCGGTAAACAAATTGTTAAAAATGTATGTTCCATAAAATAAACGATACAGGAATATGAACAAGCGACCACAACCGGAGCTATCGGTTATTGTACCGGTATATAATACTGAAACATTCATTACAACGTGCCTGGATTCTATCCTGTCGCAAAAAGGAGTAAATATGGAAGTCATCATAGTAAATGACGGTTCCACGGACAACTCTGTCGACATTCTAAAGCGGTATGCAAAGCAAGATAGCCGCATTCGGTACGAGTGTCAGAAGAATCAGGGGCTTTCGGTCGCAAGAAATACAGGCCTACGGTCAG
The DNA here is from genome assembly GCA_011959405.1 of Muribaculaceae bacterium. GTDB lineage: Bacteria > Bacteroidota > Bacteroidia > Bacteroidales > Muribaculaceae > UBA3263. The sequence continues at coordinate 52,999 of BLLX01000001.1, read as the reverse complement.
CCGTCGGTAAGTATGTGCTCTTCGTGGACAGTGACGACTGGCTATTGCCCGACTCACTGCATTACTATTTGAGCATTGCTCATCGGGGAGATGTCGATGTTGTGGTAGGCAAAGTAAAGATCTATTATGACAACGGGGCTGTAGGTATCTGGAGTTATTCTGAAAACCTGCATAATGAACACCCCATAATGACCGGCGCTGAATACTTGAACTCGGTTGTCCGGTCCCGACGGTTCGCCCCGATGGTTTATACATATTTCTGCCGTCGCTCTATGCTGGAACAATCGGAATTATTCTTTGAGCCGGGATTGATTCACGAAGATGAGTTATGGACACCACATATGCTGCTGCACGCCAAATCTGTTACATTCGGTTCTATGCCACACTACGCATACCGCCGTCGCTCGTCAGGCTCCATTACATCGTCGACATCGCAAGCCACACGGCTGCAATCCCTTATGAATATTGTCAGAATTATGTCCGAGACATACTGCGCGATGCAACCGACCTCACCAGCTTATCCGTTCTTTATTATGGACATCAGGGCAATCTACAGGACATGTGCACAGATAGCATTACGCAACACTGACAGCGAACGGAAGGCCTTTGAAGATATGACCCGCTCATTGACCCACCACATCAAGAATGACAAAATCATAAATGCGATGTGGAGAGAGTATGGTTCTATTCTCAAATCAATGGCAATCAATACTGAGAAGGGGTAAAATCTTTGCAACACACTTGAAGGATTGTAAATTTGCGTTCTTCGATTTTTTTGCTACATTTGCGAATATAACACAAACTCTAAAACAAGATGAATGACAAGAACAATCTCAAAGGACAAGACTGCTCCGGGAGCAGAATACCGCCGCCTGATCCATTCAATAAGACTGCAGAAAGCGAAGGTCACGTTATTTCTGATGTCCAACCGGACACAGACATGTCCGATCTCTCATTCGACCGCCCCGATCCCGACAACCAACTGACCGACTTCGATTATTTTCCTCATTCCAAAGGATACTAAACTCTCGCTCGATTTTCAATCGCACAAAACACCGGACTCCGAACCATCATACGGAGTCCGGCGTTTTACATCAGAACATCCGACACACGATATCTATCTACCAGATTTAACACAATAATTAAAATTTAAACACACACTATTTATTTTTCCATGGAACTATTCGATTGGTTTGCTCAGACATGCCGCGACAATCCTTCCATTCCGATTTTCCTGACTATCGGAATCGGGTTCTGGATAGGCTCTCTGAAATACAAGGGATTCTCGCTCGGGGTAGTGACTTCGGTCCTCCTCGTCGGAGTTTTGGTCGGTCAGATGGACATAGCCATCCCCGGGCCTGTCAAAAACGTATTTTTTCTGCTTTTTCTTTTTGCGATCGGCTATAGCGTCGGTCCACAGTTTTTCCGGGCTTTACGCGGCGACGGCATAAAGCAGGTGCTTTTTGCCGCTGTCGTGTGTCTGCTCTGCCTGTCAGTCACGTGGGGCGTGGTCAAAGTCATGGGCTACAATGCCGGTGAAGCCGTCGGATTATTTTCCGGATCACAGACAATTTCCGCGGTGATAGGTGTCGGCACCGACACCATGGGAACTCTCGGAATTGATGCTGCGCGTAAAAAAGCATTGATCGACATTATTCCTGTGGCCTACGCGGTGTGTTATGTGTTCGGCACTATCGGATCTGCATATATCCTTGCCAACCTCGGACCATGGATGCTTGGCGGAATCAAGAAAGTCAAGGCCGACACCGCAGCCCTTGAGAAGGAAATGAACGAAAGTTCGCTCACATCCGATCCGGCATACATCATCGCCAACCGCCCGGTGGCTTTCCGCGCATACAGCGTCACATCCGATTTCTTCGACTCTCCACAGAGCGTCGCCCAGATCGAGTCGCATCTGCACTCACAAGGCCGACGCCTGTTTATCGAACGCGTACGCTCAGGCCACAACATCATCGAACCGACTCCGGAAACCCGCATCACCAAAGGAGATGAAATAGTGTTGAGCGGACGCCGCGAATATATAATCGAAGACGAAAGCTGGATCGGCCCTGAAGTCAACGATGCCGAACTTCTTGACTTCCCGGCAGAACAGATTCCTGTAATGATCACCAGAAAAACCGTAGCCGGGCTTACAGTCGATGAGCTGCGCTCACAGACATACATGTACGGGGTTTCGATCAAATCAATCGACCGCGGAGGTGTGGCCATTCCCGTGTTGGCCAAAACAAAACTCATGGCAGGAGACACTCTGACTCTTGTAGGACTCGCATCGGAAGTCAACACTGCCGCCCCCCGACTCGGATACGTTGACCGTCCCAAAACAGCATCAGACCTCATACTCGTCGGTCTCGGCATAGTAATAGGCTGTCTGATAGGTGTACTCACAATTCATGCCGGCAATATCCCGGTCAGTATCAGCACAAGCGGCGGCACTCTGATCTCAGGTCTGATTTTCGGATGGCTCCGGTCGAAACGCCCATCATTCGGACGCATTCCCAAGGAAGCCGTATGGATCATGAACAATCTTGGCCTGAACATGTTTATCGCCGTAATCGGCATCACATCCGGGCCATCATTCGTCAGCGGAATCAAGGAAGTGGGCTTCGGACTGTTTCTGGCAGGCATAGTCTGCACATCGCTTCCGCTAATACTCAGTGTCATCATCGGGCATAAAATATTCAAGTTCCGCCCGGCCATAAACCTCGGCTGCTGTGCCGGAAGCCGCACCACCACCGCGGCCCTAGGCGCCATACAGGAATCATTGGACAGCACTCTGCCTGCCATGGGCTACACGGTCACATACGCCGTCGGCAACACAATGCTGATATTGATGGGTGTGGCCATAGTGCTGATGACATCATAGCCCACATATTACAAACACGTCTATACCGACGTCAACTCCCTAACCTCAAAACAATGAAAAACAACGAACACATCAACCCCGAAAATCGTGATTTCGAAAAACGTCTCGAGCAGATGAGTCCTTTTGAAATCAAAAACAGGCTCATAGAGATGGCTCAGGCCGACGCCCACAATTCCACCGCAACATTCCTCAATGCCGGACGCGGCAACCCCAACTGGATAGCAACCGAACCCCGTGAAGCATTCTTTCTGCTGGGAAAATTCGGTCTTGAAGAGTGCCGACGCATCGCCGACAATACGGTAGGCATAGCCGGAATCCCCTCCCCGCAGGGCATAGCCGAGCGCTTGCGCGAATTTCTCAACGACCATAAAGATGAAAACGGAGCGTCCCTCATCAGCCGCACTTTCGAATATCTGATATCGAAACATGAATTTGACCCCGATGCTCTGGCCCATGAATTCGCAGAAGCCGTCATAGGAGACCAATACCCTACCCCCGACCGCATGCTGCACAGCGCCGAAGCCATGGTACGCGACTATCTGCGTCTGGCCATGGGCGGCGGCGACGACAAATCGACATACGATCTGTTTGCCACCGAAGGCGGCACCGCCGGTATGTGCTATGCCTTCGATTCCATACAGGAAAACAAACTTATCGGCAAAGGCGACAAAATCGCTCTGATGGTTCCCGCCTTCACGCCTTATATTGAGATACCCCATCTTGACCGGTTCGACTTCGAAGTAGTCAACATCAATGCCGACAAAGTGCAGCACGACGGCTACCATACATGGCAGTATCCCGCAGAGGAAGTCGACAAATTGCGCGACCCGTCCATCAAGCTCCTATGCATCATCAACCCGAGCAATCCGCCAAGCTACACACTGTCTTCCGACACTATCCGTCAACTGGTGGACATTGTGAAGAACGACAATCCGGACCTCATGATTATCACCGACGACGTCTACGGCACTTTCGTGAGAAACTTCCGCTCGCTCATGTACGAACTGCCGTACAACACCATGTGCGTATACTCTTTTTCAAAATATTTCGGAGCCACAGGCTGGCGTCTGGCTGTATGCGCCATCAGCCAGAACAACGTATTCGACGACATGATCGCAAAGCTCTCCCCCGAACAGACAGCAGATCTCAACCGGCGTTATGCGTCGCTGTCGCTCGAACCACATAATATAAAGTTCATAGACCGTATGGTGGCCGACAGCCGTCTGGTAGCTCTCAACCATACCGCCGGACTGTCGACCCCTCAGCAGATGCAAATGACTCTGATGGCTGCCTTCGCCTATTTCAACTCTCACGATGACAACAGCTATCAGACCACCATGATCCACACAATCAACGATCGCCTGAATGCTCTGTGGTCCACCACAGGCTTCACTCTGCTTGTCGATCCGCTACGCGCCGGATATTATTCCGAGATCGACATCATGATCTGGGCGAAAAAGTTCTACGGCGACGAATTTGCAAAATATCTCAATGACAATTACGAACCTCTTGATTTCGTGATCCGCCTGGCCAATGAGACTGCAGTAGTGCTGCTCAACGGCGACGGATTCGACGGCCCCGCATGGTCGGTGCGCGTATCTCTGGCCAACCTCAATGAATCAGATTATCGAAAAATAGGTACGGCCATACGCAACATGCTCGATGAATATCACACCCGCTTCCTGACAGTCGCACAATAACGCTGTACTTCCTACATAAAGCGACAAGGCATGCCATGTATCCATTCCCCCGGCATACCTTGTCGCTTATCACATCTTATCAGGTCAGTCAACCCTGATTTTCTTTCCGTTGATTATATAGATTCCACGTCTTAAATCCGACAACGCATCCGTCTCGCTGGCATATTCTCCAATGCATATGCCCTGAAGATTGAACACTTTTGTCACTCCATCAGGAAGGAATCCAGGGACTACCGTCAGTGATGAATATTCACTGACAGGCAAATGCTCATTGAACCAGTCGATATTCCGTTGCAATGCTGTCTTGATTCTGTCTGCTCTCAGCTCCACAGTCTGCAACGGATCATCGTTCCATCTTTCACAATCATTCCTCCATGCTATATCCAGCGGCAACATCACGTCATCAATATAATCGAATATCTCTGACAGACAATCAGGATAAACCTCATTCCACACCGTCTCCACCGCTTTGCAGAAACTGTCATATTGAATGATCTCCCCGATCCAGTGCGGCGTAATTCCATAATGCACCTTCATTTTAAACGTATAGTCCGTTTTCTCCCTGTTGTAACACAGCAGATCCCATGCCGGACCGGCAGTCCATTTGGCTCCGTCACCCAAATCCTTATGCAGATAAAAACTGCCATGAAATCCGTCGGGATTATCCATCACCTCCTGCAGGACGAAAAAACGGGCTATGCTTTCCACATCAATATATTTCTCCCATGCGGTTGATCTTTTGTCAGCAGAATAGATTGCCGCGTTAATGGCCTTGAATTCAGCCGTGAGCCATTGCTCCTGTACATCCGAGAGATTTCCAGGCGAGTGATATCTGAGTGTCAGATTCCAACGATTGTTTTCCGGAATAGTTATCTGGCATTCATCCCGATAATTGTCTACCTCCACAAGCCATCCTCCTTCAATCATATCCGCAGCGGTTTCAAGATCCCGCTGCTCATGTATGTTAACGCGGTTTTCATCAATGCGGATCGTTTCTGTAAGAAAATAAAGACCTATATAATCACCGTTGAGCACCACCTCCAGCGGACGGAAATCCGGCGTCCACACCATCCCCGTCAATTTGCCCAACTGTAAGCCCGCCACAGTATTTTCCGTCGGTTTCAGAAGAGCCCAGTGTTTATTTTCTGGCATTCCCATCAGCGCGGCCTTTGCTCCGAGTTTGATTTTATAAGGTTTCTTGGGACTTTTCCATGACGAATGACCTCTGCCACGTATCTGCATCGGCAAAGGATAATCCTCCGAGCCAACCGCTTCTATTTCCTCATTTCCCATGGGTACAAGCCAATACTGTGCATACAGATATTCCGTTTTCGAAGTAACAGGTTTACCGTTTTCCGTATTGATATAAAGCACCGGCAGCGTACCCGATATCGTCGCGGAAGCGACCAGCGGAAACTCATCGGCCATTGCTTCTTGCACACAGCAGACCAATGCCAACAACACAATGAAAAAACGTGATATTCTCATATTGATTGATACAGTTTTAATAGAGTAAATAGGCATATGAATTCCATCAGAACGTATTGTGAAGATTCAAGAACGAAGTGCAAAATTTCGTTCTGAATAGCCCCACAAATTTTTGACGTTCGAGACTTGATGGCGGATTGGGGGATGGGGCTTCACAAAGCCACAGCCCCTCCCCCAATCCGATATTAAGTCGCGCCAAGGATTACTTTCAACTGACAATACAAAAAAAGGAGACCGAAGTCTCCCTGAGATTAACTAATTTTGTATTGCAGTATGTATCATCAATTAACCTCGCAGCAAAGGTCGCAAATTTTCGCCTTACTGCAAAGAAAGACCCCGAGAAAAGATATCGCCTCTATTGTGGGGTGCAGTCAATCAACACTCAGCCGGGAAATAAGCCGCAACTCGACAGAGAAAGGCAACTATCTGTGGGACAAGGCTCAAGACAAGGCGATGGAACGCAGAAAACGAACCACGGCCAACCGCACGAAGGATCCGGTCATCGTCTGGGAGGCTTTGGACCTGCTTAAAGAAGAGGACTGGTCACCCGAACAGATCTCAGCCTACATGAAAAGCCGTGGCAGGAATATTTCCCACGAACTCATATACAGACACATCCGTGCTGACGAGAGCGGGGAACTCGCCGCCCATTGCCGGCATAAGATGAAGTACAACCGACACGGACGCCCTGCCCGAACCACAAAAGTCAGGAACATACCTGGCCGGGTAAGTATCCATGAACGCCCCGCGGAAGCCGATGGAAAACGGTTCGGAGACTGGGAGATGGACACTATCGTGGGCAAAGACGGCAAGGGTGCTATCGTCACTCTTACGGAAAGAAGCACAAATATGGTGCTTATGGAAAAGCTGCCTCAAGGAAAACGTCCGGAACCGCTGGCAAAGACCGTCATCAGACTCCTGTTCCCTTACAGACACACTGTACGGTCAATCACCACGGACAACGGATCTGAATTCTGCTGTCACCGGATGATTTCAAAGGCTTTGTCTCCAAAGGGTTCTGAAAATCCCGATCTTGTGTTTTTCGCGGACTCATACTCTTCATGGCAGAAAGGCGCCATTGAGAATGCGAACAAGCTCATTCGGCAATATATTCCCAAAGGGACAGATTTTTCGGAGCTGTCGGATGCCTTCATCCGCAAAATCCAACACAAAATAAACCGAAGACCTCGCAAAAAACTAAATTTTGATTCTCCTAAAAATGTTTTCTTTCGTCAAATAGCTAATTTTGCACTTGCCAGTTGAGAGTAGGCATCAGAACGTATTGAACAAAATTACAAAAAAGTCTGTTATTCTCCTCCATGTCCTGAATTTTATATTGCAACTTATGCCGACAGACTCTACAATAAAAAACTTAACACCGTCAAGTTCACATGGCGATATACAGACAACCGCTAAATCGTGCGACTATGTGATATAAATACAATACAACTTTTGATTATGAATAATAGCTGTTTATCTAAAAATGAATAATGTTATTTGTAATAATCGAAAAGTCGAGCGAACAATCATATTCTATTGTTCATTATAAACTTAAGACTAATAACTTAACTATCGATGAAACAAAAACGACCGATTAAACTCCTCCCAAGGACGAAATGAAGGCAGAGCGAGCAGCAATAGACGATATGTCATTGCTATATTCCGGATCAGGTTCGAACAGCGGAACAAATTCTGGAACAGGCGGCTCAGGCAGTCTCTCAGAAAGAGAAAAAGCCTGCGTTGGTCTGAAATATGGGGATAAATGCACTTGGGAATCAACCACACATGGTCCCCAAAATGGTATCTGCATCTACAATAAGTGGGGATTACCTGGCTAGTCTATTCTGCGCAAAAAAGGATTATCTGCATGATGCAGAAAAATCCTGACAATCACCCTACATGCTTACACTACCGACTCATCTTAAATAAGCTTAACGGCTGTTGACCAATATAAAAGGTCGATAGCCGTTAAATTTATATGACAAACACCTATCAATCACTGTGCGCAGTTATTTGCAGAACCGATTAATGGAATGAGATCAATGACTACGGCAAGCCCAAGATTGACGGGCTTGAGAAATTTCGTCATCTGCCTAACGGTAATGAAGGTGTGAAGTATGCACGATTTTCTTATAAAATTGATCGGGTTTAATCTATCAGGTGGACTTGCTTAATGATAGACATTTATAATATTGTTACCCACTTCAAAATACTATGGTGCAAAATAGTTTAATATATTTTAACTATTCATCTTGCGGATAATGATTAAACTTGTGTATGAAAATTTATATATATTTATTCTGGATGCTGCTGACTTCTTGCGCCAGCAGTAATGTCTTGGAGCCTAAAAACGGAATCTCTCCTGGCGAAAGTGAACTGGAAATCAGAGTTATCAACTCTGAAATTCCTATTGACGGTATAGAGGTCTGGGCGTCTGTTGCTCCTATTTTTTGCAATTTGAATGAGTCTGAGGAATATAAACTTTCGCTTCAAGGCAGTGTGTTTGTCGGCCGGATTCCGACTGAGCTACTAAACGAGGTCGTCGGCATCACAATTGAATCTCCAGAAGGCTATTCCGGAAGGCTATTGCAAGTAAGACAAGAAAACAAAAATATATACGAGGTAAAAATTTCTGATGACTTTTCACTTGACTGGGGAGATGACCCTGATTTTGAGGGATTGACCGCGGCTGATTGGGCCAAAATCAGCGAAAGTGGGCAAATTTTTTTCTCCTCACATGATACCGAAACACCACTTGAAAAATATTCTGATTGGAAGCGGGTAAGAGAATATGAAACCGATACTCTATGGTCACGTAATCTGGCAGCAACCGGATTGCCTCAGGACTTTCCACAATGGATAGAAAACAGTTTCCGCTGCAGATTCGCTTCTGTTGTCACGTTACCATATGTACAAAAGTTCACTGATTATTCCGGAATTCAGGTTTCAGAACCGCCAATGGAGTCTCATTCTTTTTTGAATACAATTTCGTATGATGAAGACTCATTTTTAAAGAGACTGCCATACACCGGCCTTAAATCATTCCTTTATGCGCTGCTCCGCTTTCCTGAGGGAGGTTTTGCTCCTATAGGTGAGCAAAGCGTATTGGATTGGGAGAACATTGCAAAAAGAAAATTGTCAAGGGCCATCTCCAACCCTTCGCAATTGCTTTTGGACCTTTTGTCAGCAATGTCTTATGTCGAACAGATCGGCATAAACAACATTCCGCTCTCCGAAAAACAGATTGAAAATGTCACACATGGCTATCGCAATGGCCTAAAGGATATTATATTAAAGAAGAACAACGAATTGACAACTTCTCTATCTAAGATTGACAATTATAAGGATTTATGTGACGCTCAATTCTCGCTTAAACAATACATTGATAGTGTTTATCCAGGGCAATCTGTCGTTGTTGACATGTGGGGAACATGGTGTCGTCCTTGTCTTGATGCTATAGCAAGAACGAAGGAAATCAGAACAGAACATAAATTTGATAATATTGTATTCTTGTATATTGCAACAGAAGCAACACCGATTGAAAATTGGAAAAAGAAGGCTAGCAAGATAGATGGCGAACATATTAGAATAAATAATGAAGAGACCGAGTCTTTAGGCAAAACTTATGGACTTTCAGGCTTCCCTTCATACTTATTCTTTGATTCCGACCATAATTTATTGAATAAATATTCCTATTTCCCCGGAACAGAAATATATCTTCAAATGCTTGAGATGTGTATCCATTGATAGAACGCTACTTCGCCAGTGTAGATCTCCCGAGCACGTTCTATCGCCGCAAGGTACTATATCAGTTTTACAAATTTTAATGCACAATATCAGAGAAAAAGAGTAACTTTGTAGATTGAAACAATCTATCATAGCACCATACGCAATGAAACGACTGACTCTGACCGTTGTTTTATTTCTCATATTTAGCATCACAGCGTCCTTGGTCCACGGCAAGGACGCCGTCACATACTTCGCCTACCCTCATCCGCCGGAATCACTACCGGTAGGTACTCCGCGTGCCAACTACTATGTGGAACATTTCTGGGATCATTGTCCGTGGAAAAGTGCCTTTTCATCCAACCGAAAGATGGCAGACGCATTCATGGACTATGCCGAAATGCTTCCGCTGGCCAATCGCGACACAGTATTCATCTCCATCGATCGACTCATAGACAAAGTAAAGAAACGCCCTGAGAATCTTCTGGCGCTGACGCGTATGGCGGAAGCGGCTTTCTATTCCGACTCTGCAATCATTCCAAGCGATGAAGTATATCTGCCGTTTGCCAAAGCCGTGGCCGGACACAAAAAAATCAAAGGAGCCGATCATGATTATTTTGCCAGACAGGCAAACGTCATCAGCCACTCACAGGAAGGCATGACACTCCCTCCCGCCGAAATAATTCTTTCTGACGGCAGTACAGCCGTGCTGAACGACACAACCTGCGGGGCCGGTGAATATGTGATAATATTCGACACTCCGGGATCATCAGCGGCCATGATGGCCCGCACACGCTTTGCAGCCAACATAGCCGCCCGACAGCTGGTCGACGCCGGCATACTCAAACCCATTTTCCTGTATCCCGGCACTCCAGACAAGAGCTGGTGGAAGAATATGGCCACACTGCCCCAGTCATGGACAGTCGGAGCGATGCCTTCCGCTCCTGACATGATCGACCTTCGCATACAGCCGACAATCTACATAGCCGACTCGTCAATGCGCATAACAAAAAAATTCATGTCCATGCCATTGCTGATAGCGGCGTGCGAGAAGATCATTCAGGAATTAAACCATTCAGGACAATGAAGATAGCGGCATTAATCTCAGGAGGAGTCGATAGCGCGGTAGCCGTGCACCGGCTTGTTGAACAGGGCCATGACATACACCTGTTCTATATCCGCATAGGTCTTGACAACGGCGAAGGCGACTGCTCGGCGGAAGAAGACATTGAAATGTGCCAGTTCATAGCCGCAAAATACGGCTTGCCGTTTGACGTAGTGTCGCTTCACGAAGAATATTGGGAGTCAGTGATGGAATACGCTCTGAAGACCGTACGCGAAGGTCTGACCCCAAATCCCGACATAATGTGCAACCGGCTGATTAAATTCGGTTATTTCGAACAGAGATGGGGCCATGAATTCGACAAGACAGCCACTGGTCACTATGCGTCGACCATCATCGGGTCCGACGGTCTTGTATATCTGGCCACTGCCCCTGATCCGGTCAAGGACCAGACCGATTTTCTCGCCAGAATCACCTACAGCCAGCTTTCACACATAATGTTCCCGATCGGCGACATGCCTAAATCCCGTGTCAGGGAGCTTGCCATACAAGCGACTCTGCCCAATGCTTACCGTCGCGACAGTCAGGGAATCTGCTTTCTCGGCAAAATCAACTACAACGACTTTATCCGGCGCCACCTCGGAGAGAAACCTGGCCCTATCGTCGAACTGGAAACCGGACGCAAACTTGGCGAGCACCGCGGATTCTGGTTCCACACCATAGGCCAGCGCAAAGGTCTCGGACTGAGCGGTGGCCCTTGGTATGTGGTCAAAAAGAATATCCACGACAATGTGGTCTACGTCTCACAGGGCTACGACACTGAAAAACAATACGGCCGGACACTGCATCTCGATGAGATGCACTGGATAACACGCGATCCGGAACTATCCGAGATTTCGTTTAAAAACAGGCATACTCCCGAATTCACACCGGCTTCCCTAATCAGACTTTCAGAAAGGGAATACGTGATCCAAAGCGAAAATAAAATCCAAGGGATAGCTCCAGGCCAGTTTGCAGTGATCTATGACCGTCAGGGACACATCTGCTACGGAAGCGGCATCATTACCGGACAGCAAATCAACATCTGATACACATTTATGGAACGCAAAAGGATCCGCATGAAAGTAATGGGCCTGTCCATAGGTCAAATCCGCACAGGAGCCTATGCTCTGATTCTGGCCCAGACCGACGGGCCGATACGGATTCCTGTGATAATAGGAGCTCCGGAAGCCCAGGCCATAGCGTCACGTATGGAACACGTGACCACTCCCAGGCCAATGACCCACGATCTTTTCGCGTCTATGGCCCATGCGTTCGGCATTGCCATTCAGGAGGTGTTTATATATAAATTCGAAGACGGTGTGTTTCTGTCGGAAATATCCATGACTGATGGCGAAAGACGCATATCAATCGACTCCAGAACATCCGACGCTATAGCTATAGCCATGCGCACAGGAGCCCCCATATACACCACCCACGAAATACTTGAAGAGTGTGGATTTGTCATAAAAGACGAGCCCGTCGACTCCGATGCAGACAAAAACGACTCCGGCCATACTACCGGAAGAGCCACACGCGACCTTCCGGTCAACACTCTTGAAAAACTTCGTGACAAAGCTATCCAGAAAGAAGATTACGAAGAGGCGGCACGCCTTACTGAAATCATCAACAACAAGAAATCCACCCTCTAATCCTTAGTTTAACATCCCATGCGAAGCATCAAAGCAAAACTGACATTTCTGAATTTTCTTGAATTCGCCATCTGGGGCAGTTACCTGACCTCATTAGGCAATTTTCTTGCCAACAACGGACTGGCACAACAGATCGGATGGTTTTATGCCGTGCAAGGCATCGTATCTCTTTTCATGCCTTCCATTATAGGTATAATTGCCGACCGATGGATACAGGCCCAGCGAATGCTCAGCCTTTGTCATCTCATCGGCGGTATATTCATGGCTCTTGCAGGAGTGTACTGCATGACTGCCGAGACTATCGGATTTGGTCCGCTGTTTGCTCTCTACACCGTGTCTGTAGCGTTTTTCATGCCTACCATAGGCCTTAACAACTCCGTATCATTCAACGCGATGACACGCGCCGGGCTTGACATCGTAAAGGATTTTCCGCCTATTCGCATTTTCGGCACAATCGGCTTTATATGCGCCATGCTTTTAGTGAACTTCGCAGGACCGGAAAATGCCAAATTCCAGTCTACATACATGCAGCTGTTCACATCAGCGGCATTCAGCATGCTTATGGCTGTATATGCCCTGACAATGCCGTCATGCCCCATCAACAAATCTCCGCAAAGCGGCAACATAATCGACAAACTCGGACTGCGGGCATTTACTTTGTTCAAGCAGAAAAAAATGGCTGTGTTTTTCCTGTTCAGCATGTTTCTTGGAGTCTCACTGCAGATAACCAACGGATATGCCAATCCCTATATCTCATTCTTCAAATCAATTCCGGAGTATGCCAACGCATGGGCCGCACAGAATGCCAATGCCCTGATCTCCCTGTCGCAGATAAGCGAAACGCTCTGCATACTGCTGATTCCGGTCTGTCTGAAAAAATTCGGCATAAAAGGCGTGATGCTCATGTCCATGATAGCATGGGTACTGCGGTTCGGTCTGTTTGGTTTCGGCGATCCCGACGGCGGACTCTGGATGTTTGTTCTGTCGTGTATAGTATACGGTATCGCATTCGACTTTTTCAATGTCAGTGGCGGACTGTATGTGGACAATCAGACCACAGACGACATACGCAGCAGCGCCCAAGGTATGTTCATGATTATGACAAACGGTCTTGGAGCCACAATAGGCACACTCGCCGCCATGCTCATAGTCAACCATAATGTGGTTGAAACAGCACCTGTTGCCGAACAGCTTGAAGGCTGGAGAACATCATGGTTGATTTTTGCCGGATACGCTCTGGTGGTGACAGTCCTTTTCATGCTGCTGTTCAAAGACAACGGCAACAGACCGTCGGCCGAACAGATACAGGCGGCGGAAGACACGACATCAGGAGCTGACGGCTTCACAGAATCATCACCTGTCTCGGCAAAATGATCAGGTTCTACGCTCCAGATATAGCAACAGACCCCGTTCTGCCGGAAAACGACTCGCATCACTGCGTAAAAGTACTCAGGATGCAATCCGGCGACAGCATGGAGATCATTGACGGCAAAGGCGGTCTTTATCACTGCCGCATGCTTGAGCCGCATTCGAAGCATGCTATAGTAGAAGTGATCCGGTGCGAGCGGCTCCCCTTGCCATGGTCATATAACCTCACCGTAGCGGTGGCCCCAACCAAAAATATGGACCGCATGGAGTGGCTGACAGAAAAACTGACCGAAATCGGAATCAATACAATAGTTCCGGTGCTGTGTGCCCGCTCTGAAAGAAAGGAGATAAAAACCGAACGGCTTGAAAAAATAGCAGTAAGTGCGATGAAGCAATCTCTTAAGGCTGTGCTTCCTGATGTAATGCCGATGACCCAATTGAAAACCTTTCTTGAAACCTGCAAGGCATCCCAGCGTTTCATCGCGTACTGTGACTCCGAGACGGAACGCAAAGATATGATAGGCATAGCCGGCAACAAAACGGATACCGCCATACTCATCGGCCCTGAAGGTGATTTCACGGCCGATGAGGTCGCATTGGCCAGACAGCACGGTTTTGAGCCCGTGACACTCGGCGACAACCGCCTGCGCACGGAGACAGCCGCACTGTATGCCGCATCCGCAATTCACATAATCAATCAATTCACATAAAATGACCACATCCGAATATCTGAAGTCATCAGAGTCAAATAACTTTTTTCTTCTTGCAGGTCCTTGCGTCATCGAAGGAGAACAGATGGCAATGGACATTGCCGGTACAATCGCCCCGATATGCAAAGAACTTGACATACCATACGTGTTCAAAGGAAGCTACCGGAAAGCCAACCGCTCGCGCCTTGACTCTTTCACCGGCATCGGCGACATACATGCTCTGGAGATACTGAAAAAAGTACGTGAAACTTTCAACATTCCTGTCGTTACCGACATACACACCCCTCAGGAGGCCAACATGGCGGCACCATACGTTGACATTCTCCAGATACCGGCATTTCTATGCCGTCAGACAGATCTGCTTATAGCCGCGGCACATACCGGAAGGTTCGTCAACATAAAAAAAGGACAGTTTCTTTCCCCCGAGTCAATGGCTTTTGCCGTACAGAAAATACGCGATGCCGGCAATGATCAGGTAGCCGTGACCGAACGCGGCTCAACCTTCGGCTATCAGGATCTTATAGTCGATTACCGCGGCATACCCGAAATGCGGAAATTTGCTACAACTATACTCGACATAACCCACTCACTGCAACAGCCCAATCAGGCTGCGGGAGTCACAGGCGGACGTCCGGACCTGATAGAAACCATAGCACGCGCAGGCATAGCCGTGGGAGCCGATGGCATATTCATTGAAACCCATCCGGATCCTTCTACGGCAAAAAGCGACGGAGCCAACATGCTTAAACTCGACATGCTGTCCGATCTCCTCAAGCGCCTTACTTCATTACGTATGGCTGTCAACAGTCTCTAATTCCTTTTGTTAACAACGATGAAAAAAACCGTCATCTCATTTCTGATCGGCATTACCACTATATTCTCTCCGGATCTTCAGGCCGCACTTCCATACAACAACATTTCACGCACGGTCATGAATACCTACAACGACATGTTGCGCGAAAATTTCAAGGATTATGAAGTGCTTTACAGGCGGGCCAACCAATATTACCACCATCAGGAATATCTGAAAGCGCTCGACGACCTCGACAGCGCAGTAAAATACGCTCCCGTCACAGATACTGAAATGCTGTTCCCGATCTACGCTCTGAGATCCGCCACATACTGGCAGATGAAGCGCTACACGCTGTCACTGCAAGAGATCAACAAGGCACTGGAGATCGACCCGTCAAATTATGCCGCAGTAAACATGAGAGCCGACATCGAGGTTGAACTCGGCAATTACACCGCGGCCAAGGAAGATTATACCAAACTACAGAGACTGAATCCAAGAAGTCAGGAAGCACTGTTCGGCCTTGCAAAAGTCGCGGCAAAAGAATCGAATTACGGCCTTGCGTCCGAATACATGGAAAAAGCCGTGTCACTCACCCCAACCCAAAGCGATGTCTACGTAAACCGCGCACAGGTAAAAGCCATGATGAATGACTATAACGGAGCTGTCGACGACCTGATCCTGGCTCTTGCCACCGATGCGTCAGATCCTCATGCACTTCCCAGGCTCATCGACATGGCCAACAGCAATTATGCCGCCGTAATGAACGGACTGTCGTCGGCCATACGCACTGCTCCACGCACTCCTCTCTACTATTTCCTGCGAGGATCCATTGCCGCTGCCCACTTCCACTATGCACCTGCAATAGACGATTTCAAATACATCATCGACAACAACCTCTATAATTACTCCGGACTTTACGCATCTCTGGCAGAATGCTATTACGCTCTGGGCGACTACGAGACGGCGCTCGACAATGCAAATACGGCACTGTCCAACTACACAGAGGATGATGACGTGGCCCACTACTATACGGTGCGCGCACGCGTGCTCCGTGCACTCAAACAATACGACAAAGCCATTTCCGCCACAGACCGCGCTCTGGAACTGACTCCTGATTCAAAAGAAGCCATGACAGAAAAGGCCCTCATACTCACATCGTTGAAAAAAGGAGACGAAGCGTCACAACTGCTTGGCGAAGTGATTATGAACGAACCGTACGACCCCATGCCTTATCTTACACGTGCATGGGTGCTCAACGACTATCTCAATGAGCCAAAAGCCGCAAAAGGATTCTATCAGCGTGTTGTCGATCTGGAACTGGACCACAGCGAACGTATAGGATCCATGCTTGGTTTCGCATACCTGTTCAACGGCAATACCGCCAAAGGCATCTCATGGATAGAAGAATGCCTGACAGAGCCTGATTATGACGGCCAGATACATTATTACGGCGCTTGCTTTTACGCATGGGCCGGTCGCACGGAGAAAGCACTCGACTGCATGGAGCAGGCCCTCAAAAACGGATATGCCAACTACCATAACTGGACGGCCAACGATGACAACCGTATAAATGTGGCTCCGATAAGAGACACCCCCCGCTTCAACGACCTCCTGAAGGCTCATGCTTCGATATTCGACAAATAAAAAAAGCGTCCTGTTGGCGCTGATCTCCCTGATATTGTTTTGTCAGGAGGCTTCAGGCGCATCAAAACGCGACTTCCGCGGAGCTTGGATTCAGACGGTTTTTCAAGGCTATGACAAGCGTACTACAGAACAGAACCAATCCTATCTGCGCTCTCTGCTCGACAATCTGCAAGCAACAGGTATAAATGCCGTCATTTTTCAGGTACGCCCTGCCGCCGACTCATTCTATCCGTCGCCCATTGAGCCGTGGAGCCGGCATCTGACCGGATGTATAGGTGCCGCTCCTGCCCGTCTATGGGATCCTTTGCAGTTCATGATTGACGAATGCCATAAGCGTGGCATGGAGATCCATGCGTGGCTCAACCCCTATCGGGTCACGGCATCTGCCAACGAACAGCTCCCCGACAACCATCTGTGCAACCTGTTTCCTAAACGCTTCGTAAAATATTGCAAAAGGATATATTTTAATCCAGCACTTCCAGAAAACAGACAGCACATAGTCGGAGTCGTACGTGATATTATAACGCGATATGACGTAGACGGCATACACTTCGACGACTATTTCTACCCATATCCATCCAATGGCGAGGAATTTGACGATGAAGCCCACTACCGTTCGTCGGGAACAAAACTATCAAAGCCGGACTGGCGCAGGCGAAATGTGGATATTCTGATAGAATCCGTCCATCAGACCATTGCAGAGACAAAACCATGGGTCCGGTTTGGAATAAGTCCATTTGGCATCTGGCGAAACAATACTTCAGATCCGGAAGGCAGCGCAACATCAGGCCTGCAGAACTACGATGATCTTTATGCCGATGTGCCGCGATGGGCGGCAATGGGATGGATAGACTATCAAATACCACAGCTCTATTGGGAGACAGACCATCAGCGGGCGTCATACCGCGTGCTTTGCGACTGGTGGGCCGATCATGGCGAAGGACGCCACATCTACATCGGACAGGATGTAAAAAAGACCGCCGATGCCTGTGAACTACCGGAAAAACTCCGGCAGATAGAAGAAATAGGCCCCGAACGGATACAGGGCAACTGCTGGTGGTATGCCGGCAACCTGCCGGCAATATCCGCACAATTGAAAGAAAAATCATACTCCACTCCGGCTCTTGTGCCTGAATATCTGTGGAAACATGTCGAACCGGCCGATAAACCCGGCACACCGGTCTACAAGGACGGTAAACTACAGTGGAATGCCGATGACCACGCATCCAAATGGGTGGTCTACAGATTTGATAAAGCATCTGATGTCGACGTTGAAAATCCGTCGGCCATAAAAGCCGTGACCTACAGGCCTGAATTCATCCCGGACTGCGGAGGATGCTACGTAATTACCGCACTGGACCGTGCCAATGGAGAGTCTGACCATTCTTCACCCGTCACAGTCTCTCTGCCATGATAAGCGTCTCCATCGTCACATACCATTCCGACACATCCGAACTTGACGCCTGCCTGGCGTCTCTCGGCAATCCTCTGGTCAAAAAAATTACCATAGTCGACAACGGTCAGGAAGAGCGGCTGCGAAAATACTGTCTCGGCAAACCCGGTGTAGACTATATCTCCTTGCCTAATCCAGGGTTCGGAGCGGCACACAATCGCGCACTTCTATCGTCTGACCAACCATATCATATAATCCTGAATTCAGATGTACGGTTCAATCCAGACATTCTGACAAAACTGGCTGACTGCATGCAACGCAATCCTGATGTAGCGCAACTCCAGCCAAAAATCTACAAGGCCGACGGAAGTCTGCAATACGGCTCACGACGGCTTCCGTCACCGTGGATGCTGATAGGAAGGCGTTTCCTGCCCGAATGGATAATGAAATATTCCAATCGGCGATACCTTCTTATGGACAAAGATCTCGACTCTCCCCTAAATGTGCCATATCAGGTCGGGTGCTTCATGATGATACGCACAGCGGCGGCAAAAGCTATCGGAGGATTCGACGAACGTTTTTTCATGTATCCGGAAGACATAGATCTGTCCCGACGTCTGCGACAGGATCACATAGTGCTCTACTATCCGGCGGTCTCAATTATCCACGCACATGCAGCGGCATCATACCGCAATCTCCGGATGCTGAGAATACACGCCGACAATATGATCCGCTATTTCAGGAAATGGGGTGTATGGAGCGACCGGCAACGCCGTCAGTTCAACGGCGATGTCAACTCAGTCACGCTTCTTTAATCTCATCGGGCAATCGACGGAATCACAATTAAGACATCCCGGGCCTTTTTGACCTTTAGGCCGACGCAACAGCCGATACACGGCTATTCCGACGCACACTCCAACTATAGCCCCCACTATCAGATACTGAACAAAAATACTCACGGCTACTCCGGTTTGACATAATTTTTTGCGACCATGGTACGCAATCTTGCAGGAGTCAGTTCGGCCGGATACTCCACAAAGTCCAGACGCAGCCCACATCCTTCCCGGAATCTGGAACATCCGTATGCCGTACGCCCTTTCAGCAGATGGCCTTGCCCGCAAAGCGGACACATTATCTCATCAAGGTTCTTTATTCTCGGAGCACGCGGCTTTTTTTCCTTCTCCTTCTTAGCCGCCGGTTTACTGTCACTGCCACCGGAGCCATTCCCGCCACTGTCCACGATAATCTTCCGGTTGGTATTGTCAGACAGTACACTGAGCACTATCTGATGAATCATTGCCTTCAGTTCGTCGATAAACTCCGCAGGCGAATACTCTCCGCGCTCTATTCTGCGCAGTTTGTTCTCCCACATTCCGGTCAGTTTGGCGCTTTTCAGCAATTCCTCTTTTATCATCGAGATCAAGTCGATGCCGGCTTGTGTAGCAACTATATTCTTGCGTTCCCTCGTGATATAATGACGTCGGAAAAGCGTCTCGATTATGGCGGCACGAGTCGACGGACGCCCTATGCCGTTTTCTTTCATTGCTTCCCGAAGTTCCTCGTCATCCACCGTTTTACCGGCAGATTCCATGGCGCGCAACAATGTTCCTTCTGTGTATGGTTTGGGCGGCTGTGTCTGTTTTTTTTGCAACGAAGGTTCATGGGATCCGCTTTCTCCTTCGATAAATTCCGGCAGAATGCTCTCGTCATCGCCACCGGCAGAAACATTGTCATCCCCGCTGTTTTTCCCGTCAGAAGAAAACAGCGCTCTCCATCCCGGCTTCACAATGACTTTGCCACTGGTTTTAAAAGGCACATCGGCCGACTCGGCAAGCACCGTAGTCGTGGAGAATTCACAATCAGGATAAAAAGCCGAGATAAACCGCATGGCTATCAGATGATACATCTGTCTCTCCTCCCCGACCAGCATTTTCGGTGACTGTCCGGTAGGAATGATGGCATGGTGATCTGTCACTTTGGAATTATCAAACACCTTCTTGCTCTTCGGTATGCGGCCGGCAAGCACCGGAGCCGTATGGGCGGCGTACGGTGTCATCTGCTTCAATATTCCCGGAATCTTGGCATAAATGTCGTCAGGGAGATAGGTGGTGTCCACACGCGGATACGTGGTGACTTTCTTCTCATAAAGCGACTGTATGAGCGATAGGGTGCGGTCGGCACTCCATCCCCACCGTTTATTGCACTCCACCTGAAGTGACGTGAGATCAAAAAGCCGCGGAGGAGCCTCTTTGCCGGCCTTTTTGCTCACTGATGTGACCGTCAACGGCTCACGGCTTATCTTTTCCAACAGCTCCGCCGCTTCACTCTCTGCTGCAAAACGTCCCTTAGTAGCATTGAATGTAACGCCCCTGTACAATGTCTTCAACTCCCAATAATCCTCGGGACGGAAATTTTCAATTTCCAGCTGACGCTTGACAATCAGCGACAGAGTCGGAGTCTGCACACGTCCGATTGACAGAACATTGCCGGGCGCGGAATATTTAAGCGTGTACAGTCTGGTGGCATTCATGCCGAGCAACCAGTCTCCCACCGCCCGTGACAATCCGGCATAATATAGGTTGCCAAAAGTCTGTTCCGGTTTCAGATCGGCAAAACCCGCACGTATGGCATCATCGGTCAGCGATGAAATCCACAGTCTTTTCACCGGCACTTTGCATCCCGCCAACTGAAGCACCCATCGCTGGATCAGTTCTCCCTCTTGTCCGGCATCACCGCAGTTTATCACTTCCGATGCTTCAGCAACAAGACGTTTTATGGTGTTGAACTGAGACTCTATCCCTTTATCCTTCTTCAGCTTTATGCTGAAACGATCGGGAATCATGGGCAAGGAGCCAAGCGACCACCGTTTCCACAAATCGGTATAGTCATGCGGCTCTTTCAGCTCACACAAGTGGCCGAATGTCCATGTAATCTTATAATCTCCCCCTTCATAATACCCCTCACGACGCGTATTCGCGCCAAGAATAGACGCTATATCGGCCGCCACCGACGGTTTTTCGGTAATACAGAGGATCATTTGCCGGTATATGTGGCCGCAACATCACCGTAAGGAGTGGCGAACGTCATAGTGAAAGTATCCACAGGCTTCACCGGCGCAAAATCAAGTTCAATCTCTATTACGCCGTCATCCTCCCATTGAAAACTTCTTTTAAAATACAGCGGATCAATATCCGTAGCCGCTACAGATGCATCATGAATGTCCAATGTCACGGCATCGACACGCTGCGAAGTATGCGGCAATCCGAACAGACGGCAGTAGACGCGGGTAACATCCGAACGCCACATCACACTGTCTACCTTAACGGACATCTCCCTCTGACGGTTGCGCGAAAACAACGGACCTTCAGCCACCGCAGCCGAAACCAACGCCACAAGAGCTATCAGAAATATAACCTTACGCATTCTGCTCCCCTTTCCGTTCCACAGCCTTGGCCTCATTCCACAATTCATCCATTTCCGCAAGACTCATGTCGTGCAGAGACTTGCCGGACTCGCGCACGCGTGACTCCAAGTAGTTGAAACGGCTTATAAACTTGCGGTTGGTCCGTTCGAGAGCATTCTCAGGATTGATACCGTAGAGACGTGCGGCATTGACCATAGCAAAAAACACATCGCCCATTTCCTCCTCCATCTTATCGGCATCAAGTACCGACGCTTCAGATTCAAATTCCGACAGTTCCTCCCTGACCTTATCCCATACCTGCGACGGCTTCTCCCAGTCAAATCCCACATGAGCCACCTTTTCCTGAACGCGAAAAGCCTTTATCAGTGCCGGTAGCGACGAGGGCACACCGGCCAACACAGTCTTATTTCCGCCTTTTTCCTTCAGCTTCAACGCTTCCCAGTTCTGGACCACAGTCTCGGAATCCTCCGCAACCACATTGCCAAATACATGAGGATGACGGAATATCAGCTTGGCATTCAATGAATCGCACACATCAACGATGTCAAACTCACCTTTTTCCTCACCGATCTTAGAGTAAAAGAGAATATGCAGCAATACATCGCCCAATTCCTTGCGTATATTGTCATTATCATCGGCTATGATAGCATCGGCAAGTTCATAAACCTCTTCGATCGTATTGGACCGAAGAGACTCATTGGTCTGCTTGCGGTCCCACGGGCATTCCACACGCAAACGGTCCAGCACATCCATTACACGACCTACGGCCTCTATCTTCTCTTCTCTCGTCTTCATGTTAAATTATTTCTTTTTCAACTTCAGGCAACACCAGTCATTCAAAGAGGTATGCCCTTCCTCTACAAACCCCAGCGGTTCGGCCACACTCATGATCACCGGAATATCCGACTCATAAAAACCGCTGAACAATACTGTGGCTCCCTGTTTTATAATCGCAGCATAAGCCGGCAGATCCGCAGTGATGATATTGCGGTTGATATTGGCAATAAACACATCGGCCATAGGCAATGACGACAAAACCGACGCATCTCCCAAATGTACGGTCACAGAGGTCTCAACACCATTAAGCCGCATATTTTCAACGGCATTTTCCCATGCCGGAGGATCAATCTCTACACCATTGACCGATGCGGCGCCACGCATAGCGCATAAAATGGCCAATATCCCAGTGCCAGTCCCCATATCAATGACCGACAGACCGTTCAGATCCATCGACAACAATGCTTCTATAACCTGTGATGTAGTTGCATGGTGACCTGTGCCAAACGCCATTTTCGGATCAATGACAATGTCATATTCAGCAGCAGGCACATCGGAATGAAACGAACTATGGATCACACATCTGTCGCCGACCACAATCGGTTTAAAATAATTTTTCTCCCACTCGCTGTTCCAATCCTGCCCGACTATATACGACGACTGTCGAGACACAGCGCATTCAAAAGGCAACGACTCGATCACGTCGTCCACCACACTGTCATCATACTGTACAGAACGCACGTATGCAGTCAGACCGCGTTCGTCAGGCACAAAACTTTCATAGCCGACTTCGGCAAGCAAAGCAGCGAGCACATCGGTCGCATCCTGCGAACATGGCTCAAGGTCCAGTCGAAGTTCTATATAATCGTTCATCAATCGACAATCTTAAATCCGGCTTCTGTCAGGCTTTCACGGATTTCCCGTATATGCTCATGATTTCTTGTCTCAAGCTCCACGTGCAGTTTACAGCCGTTCACATCCGTTGACGCCGAGTTGCGCTCATGGACAATCGACACTACATTGCCGCCACAGGCTGCAATTACGTGCAACACTCCCGACAGCTGACCTGGCTTATCCTCCAGATCAAGTATCAGAGAACAGTCTCGGCCGCTTTTCACCAACCCGCGGCGCACTGCCCTATTATGGGCTGTGACATCAATGTTGCCGCCACTCACCACACAAACTGTTTTCTTTCCCTTGACAGGAATTTTGTCAAACATGACGGCGGCGACCGAAACGGCACCAGCGCCTTCACTCACAAGCTTTTTCTGCTCCATAAGAGCAAGAATAGCGGCGGCTATTTCATCTTCACTCACAGTCACCACCTCATCCACGTACTTGCCGATAAGCTCAAAGGTATTCACACCCGGCTCCTTAACAGCAATTCCATCGGCTATGGTCTTAACAGAATCAAGATGTTCACGCTTGCCGCTCTTGATAGATTTATACATTGACGGAGCGCCTTCGGCCTGAACACCGTAAATCTTCACATCCGGACGCAACTGCTTTATGGCAAATGCCACACCGGCAATGAGACCGCCACCGCCTATAGGCACTACCACAGCCTCAACATCCGGCATATCCTCGATGATCTCCAGGCCAATGGTTCCCTGACCGGCTATTACCTTAAGATCATCAAACGGGTGAACGAACGTATATCCTTCCTTATCTCTCAATTCCACAGCTTTTGCATAGGCATCGTCGTAAACACCTGGAACCAGACACACTTCCGCGCCATAACCTTTGGTGGCCTCCACCTTACTTAAAGGTGCACCTGCCGGCAGACATATGATTGATTTGATGCCATTGCGTGATGCTCCGAGCGCCACACCCTGGGCATGATTTCCTGCCGAACAGGCTATGACGCCACGGCTTTTCTCCTCATCGCTCAACTGAGAGATTTTATAATATGCTCCACGGAGTTTAAATGAACCCGTATTCTGTAGATTTTCACACTTCAGATGCACTTCAACCTCAGGATTGATACGGGATGCATACATAATCGGGGTCCTGCGGGCCACTCCTTTCAAAACGCGCGCGGCGTTATAGACTTCACTGAGTTCAAGCATGGCTTTTACTGTGAGATAGATTGTTTGTTCAGGTTGGTTTAAACTATGCAAAAGTAAGACCTTTTTTCCCAACGGCCAAAAAAACTATTCAAATATTCCAATCAACATCAAGTCCACGAAACAATAACCGCAATACAAATGTTTTAGATTCAACGACAATCCAAATCAGACCTCACGATGACACATATTTCACGCATAGTCACATCATTACTGCTGTCCTGCATGACATTGTCGGCAACTGCCGGAAATTTTTGGTCACGGTTCGACAAACAGGCATACCGCACCCGCCTGTGGGGCATTTCAGCCGCCTACGTCACCAAGTCATATCATTTTGATTCCGGCCGCCAGGACATATGGGGACGGGACAAAATAATGAACGGCATACAGTTCGGCATACCCGTACAACCTTATTTCGGCTATGGGCTGGGACTGAACACCGGCATATTCTATGAACACTTTTTCTCAACAATGGACGATATCCATTTCTACGAGCACAATCTGAATATACCGCTCATGGCTGAATGGCGCGTACCGCTCGGACGCGAGTTGTCGGTATTTGTCAACGGCGGCATAAGCATGGATTGCGGGCTGAGGGCAGAATATGTGTTTCCCGACAACCTGTTTGACGCCATCGGCATGAAATACGGCAAAGACGGAATGCCCAAGCGCGTGCAGTTCAACGGTATTGCCGGCGGAGGAGTCCAGTGGAAAGCAGTACAGATCAGCGCTTACGGCTCATTCGGCATAACCGACGCCACGGACCATGGAGGGCAACAGTGCAAAGTCAATCTCCGGCTGTCTGTGTTATTTTAATATTCCTGTCCTCATACGCTGCCACATCCTGCGTGTGATGACCCGCGTATTCAGAAAAGTAACCATATATCCCGTAAGACACGCGGCTATAACCGATCCCTCGCGCACACCCTCTATGCTATGCGTAAACATCAGCGCCACCGCCATGCTCACCAGCAAAACGTCAAAACAAACTTTCACCTTGCCGAATTCCTTATTGTAACGAGCTGAGAAATATTTGACAAACGCCTCGGCACTCATCATCGCCACATGAGGTTTGATCTCAAGCACCACACCCACAGCCTGAACAACGCATCCCGCCAGCAGCAATGCAATGGCAGCCGCATAGCCAGACGGCGAAAGATCCTGAGTCAAAGCCATGTTTAAATCTATAAAGGCGGCAAAAACAAAAGAAAAAGGTATCTGCAACATTATCTCTATTATGTCGCGGCGCGTTCGCCTGTCTCTCACAAGCCACAATTGCCCGGCTATCAGGATCATGTTAATAATAAATGTGCAAATACCTAATGTCAGCGGAGTATTGAGACTCACCACATAATTGACACTTGAGATAGGGGTCGTGCCAAGAGTGGACCGCACTATTATCACTACACCCGCAGCCAGAAAATACAATCCAGCCACAAAAACCATGTATCGTCTGAAAATATCTTTCATTATAGTTTTTTTACCACTGCAAAGGTAAGCAAAAACGCAGACAGATACATAATCCTCAACTGTGTCTGGCACGATGTCTATCCATAACCACCAATACCACAGCGACAAAAGCGCAGCATATAAATGCAACCGACGATGAATGCAGCATATTATCGCCAAGTCCTACCAACGGAGCCACAATTCCGCCAAACGCATATCCGACGGCACTGAGCATTGCAGATGCCGCTCCGACATCGCAAGCCCCGGTTTCCATTGCGATGGTGTTTGATGACGAGAAATTTAGCCCTACAAAGAAAAGCATCAACACAACCAATGACTCGTAGACCCAAAAACTGTCCACACAGCATATTGCCACACTTTCCGCGACAGCAAACAGAAGCAAGCCGCACGTGCCAGCAAGCATGGCGGCTTTCACGTTTCTGAATTTCACCGACACAACCGATCCTGCCGCTATTGCCACAGCATTAAGTCCGAACACCAGTCCGAACGACAAGCGCGAGTAACCATAATGATCCTGTATGACAAACGGCGCAGATGATATATATGCGAACAATACGCCCGATACCGTACACTTTACAGCTACGGCAAACATAAACTTTCTATTGCGCGACAAAAGCCTGTAGTTCCTGAACGAGGACCACAGATCTCGTCTGACCCTTCGGCGAAACGGAAGAGATTCTTTAGTCCATCGGCTCGCTATCAGCATCCCCATACCTATAGCCAGCAGAACCATGAAAATACCGCGCCACCCGCAATCATCAGCCATCAGCCCGCCAAACATCGGCCCGAATGCAGGTGCCAGACCGTTGACAGCTCCCACCAAAGCCATGATACCTGCAAGATCGCGCCCGGTATACAGATCAGCTGGTATCGACCGTGACAAGATCATAGCCCCTCCGGCCCCGAAACCCTGAAACAACCGGCTCCAAAGAAAGAAATAAATATTGTCCGAAAACAGAGATACTGCTGTGGCGGCACAAAACAGCATCAGCGATGCAATCAATACCGACTTGCGTCCGTACCTGTCGCTAACAGGTCCCCAGAAAAGACCTCCGGTGCCAAGCCCCAGCATCACAGAAGTCAGACTTAGCTGTACCATCGACGGCGAAGTGTCAAATTCACGCATCATATCCGGCAAAGTCGGCAGATACATGTCGTTGACCAAAGATCCGAACGCTCCAAGCGCTACGACATACAGCAAAAAGAACAAATATCTCCGTCCGCGCGGCTCCCGGGTATGAATAGGCGTAGTAATCATAAGCATCTACATGTTTCTCTCATATAACAATATCCTGATCTTAAAACGTTTGATTTTAATGCTTGTTCACATTTTTTCAAGTTAATAACTTTTTCAATCTCACGTTGGCAGACTCGGGGGGAATTCGTATCTTTGTGCACTCAACTACATTGTTTTTCTCAATGCACCAATCATTATGATTCAATTTTTCCGGAAAGACGCCGCCACAGTATATGCGGTGGAAACTGACCATGAGCTCTCGGCTGAAGAACTTGAAAAATTCACATGGCTTTTTTCAGGAGCACAACCTCTTCAAATCACTTCGCTTGACGGACAATATATAGGTCCCCGCCGCGAAATGATCACTCCATGGAGCACCAATGCCGTTGAAATAACCCAGAACATGGGCATTCACGGCATTTCACGCATAGAAGAGTTCCACCGTGATGACTCCGCGGCCCCGGCGTTTGACAAAATGCTCCAACGTGTATATCACGGGCTGGACAACAGCATATTCCTGATAGACACGACTCCGGCTCCCATAGTACACATCGAAGACATCCATGCCTACAACCTTGCCGAAGGGCTTGCACTCAGCCCAGAGGAAGAACAATATCTGACCGGATTAAGCGAGCGGCTCGGACGCCCGCTGACCGACAGCGAAGTGTTCGGATTCTCACAGGTCAATTCCGAACACTGCCGTCATAAGATATTCAACGGCACTTTTGTGATTGACGGAGAGGAAAAACCCTCGTCGCTGTTCAAACTCATAAAAAAGACCTCGCAGGAACATCCCGGAAAACTTGTGTCCGCCTATAAAGACAATGTAGCTTTCGTCGACGGCCCTGTAATCGACCAATTCGCACCGGTCAATCCCGAACGTCCTGATTTCTTTGAAGTGCGCCCGATTGAATCCGTACTGTCTCTGAAAGCCGAGACCCACAATTTTCCCACGACCGTTGAGCCGTTCAACGGCGCCGCGACCGGATCCGGAGGTGAGATACGCGACCGTCTCGGCGGTGGCAAGGCATCCTTGCCGTTGGCCGGCACTGCGGTCTACATGACATCATATCCCCGCCATCAGGATGCTGTACAGCCATGGGAAGCCATGCTGAATCCCCGCGTATGGCTATATCAGACTCCTGCGGAAATCCTGATCAAAGCATCCAACGGCGCATCCGATTTCGGCAACAAATTCGGCCAGCCGCTGATCTGCGGATCACTGCTCACATTCGAACACGACGAAAACGGCCGCTTCTACGCCTACGACAAAGTCATAATGCTTGCCGGCGGCGTAGGCTTCGCATCAAAACGCGATGCTCTCAAAGGACATCCGTCGGCCGGAGAAAAGGTAATCGTGATGGGTGGCGACAACTACCGCATAGGCATGGGCGGAGGAGCGGTAAGCTCCGTGGCGACAGGTCAGTATGACAATTCCATTGAGCTAAACGCAGTGCAACGTGCCAATCCCGAAATGCAGAAACGTGTGGCCAACGTGATACGCGCGCTTGCAGAAAGCACCGATAATCCCATTGTCTCCATCCACGACCATGGCGCGGGCGGACATCTCAATGCCCTTTCGGAACTTGTGGAAGAAACCGGAGGCCGCATCGACATAGCCGCACTGCCGGTTGGCGACCCCACCCTGTCATCGAAAGAAATCGTAGGCAATGAAAGCCAGGAACGCATGGGCATGGTGATGCACGAAAAGGACATAGACCGCGTGCGTGCTATTGCCGAAAGGGAACGAGCCCCATTTTACGTAGTCGGCGAGACCACCGGCGATGACCGGTTCGTATTTGCCCAGGCCGACGGCGTATGCCCGATAGACCTCGGCATGAAAGACATGTTCGGATCATCACCCAAAACGATAATGACCGATTCGACCGTATCACTGTCATACAACGATGCCGAGATCAGCCATGAACATATAGATGAATACGTATATCGCGTACTCGGACTTGAAGCCGTGGGATGCAAAGACTGGCTTACCAACAAAGTTGACCGTTCCGTGACAGGCAAAGTTGCCCGTCAGCAGTGTCAGGGAGCCACTCAGCTACCTCTGAGCGACTGCGGAGTGGTGGCACTTGATTTCACCGGCACAAAAGGCATGGCCACATCCATCGGACATGCTCCGCAGGTGGCCTTGGCCGATTCAGCCAAAGGCTCCGTGATGGCCATAGCCGAATCTCTCACCAACATAGCAGGCGCCCCGCTTGCCGACGGTCTTTCCGGCGTGTCCCTGTCAGCCAACTGGATGTGGCCTTGCAAGAACGCAGGAGAAGATGCCGCGTTATACCGCGCTGTGGAAGCGGCTTCTGATTTTGCATGCGCCCTCGGCATAAATATTCCCACCGGCAAGGACTCGCTGTCCATGACGCAAAAATACGGTGACGACAAAGTGTTTGCCCCCGGCACTGTGATCATCTCTGCTGCGGCAGAAACCACCGACGTGCGCAAGGTTGCGACTCCGGTACTTTCTCCGGTAAAATCCTCGTTGCTTTACGTCGATTTCTCGGCATCTCCGCTCGCACTTGGAGGTTCGGCCTTCATGCAGTCGCTTGGTTCCATCGGATCTGACGCTCCTACGGTAGCCGATCCGAAAGCCTTTGCATCTGCATTCGGAGCCGTACAGCAGCTTGTAGGACTCGAATTGATATCCGCCGCCCACGACGTATCGGCCGGCGGCACCGTGACCACTCTGCTCGAAATGCTTTTCGCAGCGGAATCACCTCTCAGCCTGACTTTTGACGCTACAGAACTTGACCAGAATCCAGTCAAAGCGCTGTTTGCCGAAAATCCTGCGATTGTACTCCAGATCCTGCCTGAAAACCTCGATGCTGTACAAAGTGTGCTCTTCAGTTTCAATATCAATGCACGAATCATAGCCATGGTTTCACCTGCCGAAAACCATGCCTTCAACATAATCACGGACAAAGACGGCTCATCCGTAGCCATTGACGTGAAGGCGGCATTGAACAGATGGTACAACCCGTCTTTCCGTCTCGACATGATTCAAAGCGGAAAAGAATGTGCTGAGTCTCGCTGTCAAAACTATAACAGACAGCCTGTACGCTATTCCTTCCCCGAAGGATTTGACGGATCGCTGGCATCACGCTCGCTTGCATACGCTCATGGCCGCACAGGCATCAAGGCCGCCATTATTCGCGAAAAAGGCGTAAACGGCGACCGTGAGATGGCATACTCTCTGTATCTGGCCGGATTTGACGTGAAGGACGTGCACATGACTGACCTGATGAGCGGCCGAGAAACCCTCGATGAGGTCAACATGATCGTGTTCTGCGGCGGCTTCTCCAACTCCGACGTACTCGGATCGGCCAAAGGCTGGGCTTCGGGCTTCCGTTGGAACGAGACGGCAAAAAACACACTCGAACGCTTCTACTCACGTCCCGACACTCTGAGTCTGGGTGTGTGCAACGGCTGTCAGCTGATGATGGAACTGGATCTGCTGGGGCTGAATGACGGCTCACACATGGATCACAACATCAGCCACAAATTCGAATCGACATTCCTGAGCATAGAGATTCCCGACAACCACTCCGTGATGTTCAGATCATTGGCCGGATGTTCGCTCGGCATATGGGTGGCACACGGAGAAGGACGTTTCCGTCTGTCAAAGGCTGAAAACGAGTATCATGTAGCAGCCAAATACAGCTATTCCTCATATCCCGGCAATCCGAACGGTTCTGATTTCGATGTAGCTGCCCTGGCGTCGGCCGACGGACGCCATCTGGCAATCATGCCGCATCTGGAGCGTGCCATCTTCCCGTGGCAGTGCGGATATTATCCGGCCGGCCACGCCAAAGATCAAGTCACACCATGGATAGACGCATTCATCAATGCCCGCAAATGGATTGAAGAACAGCTCGGCTAAAAAAAATATGTCACTGCCACTGCGTTGGGTGCCCTCTCTCTATCTCATAGAGGGGTTGCCCAACGCAGTTGTGGTCACATTGGCTGTCATCATGTTCAAGGACATGGGCATCGACAACGCCAAAGTGGCCATGTACACCTCCCTGCTATACCTCCCGTGGGCCATAAAACCGTTCTGGGCACCGTTTGTAGACATCATGCTGACAAAGCGTATCTGGACCGTGATGATGCAGTTCGCTCTATGTGCCGGGATGGCCGGCGTGGCCATCGCATTGCCCACTCCGGCTTTCTTTTCCTTCAGTCTGGCGGCATTCTGGGGCATCGCATTCTGTTCGGCCACACACGACATAGCCGCCGACGGCTATTACCTTCTGGCTCTTGACAGAGACCAGCAGGCTTTCTACGTAGGCATACGATCGACATTCTACCGTCTGGCAAATCTGATGACCTCCGGCGGCATCGTTTTTGCAGCCGGAGTGCTGATCAACCGCGGCATAGCCGTGTCGACAGCATGGAGCATAATGTTCGTGGTGCTGTCGGCCATGTTGCTGGCAGCCGCCATATACCACTCTTTTGCCCTGCCGCGACCATCGGCCGACAAGCCGGACAAAGAGAACTCTGCTGGCAAAATACTCCGCGGTTTCGCTCAAACGTTCACCACTTTTGTCGCAAAAAAACATTTCATCTCCGCGCTGGCGTTCATGCTGCTGTACAGGCTGCCGGAAGCATTGTTAGGCAAAATGGTACAACCCTTTCTGAAAGATCCGCTGTCGGTCGGCGGACTCGGCCTGTCCACCGAGCAGATCGGAATAGCCTACGGTACATTCGGCGTGACAGGCATAGTGCTCGGCGGCATCATCGGCGGCATGTGTGTGAGCCGTTACGGTTTGAAACGCATGTTGTGGCCAATGGCACTTTCACTCACACTCCCCAGTGCTTTCTACTGGTATCTGGCCGTTGCCCAACCGTCACAGATGTGGCTTATCAGCTCCGGTATATTTGTCGAACAGTTCGGCTATGGCTTCGGGTTCACCGCCTACATGATGTATCTGATGTATTTTTCAGAAGGATCTGAATATTCTACTTCACATTATGCTTTCTGCACAGGCATAATGGCTCTCGGACTTATGCTCCCCGGGCTGATGGCCGGCCATCTTGAACTGGCCGTGGGATATGTCAACTTCTTCATGACGGTGATGATATGCTGCATACCCACGTTTGCGGTATGCGCATTGGTGAAAATCAAGAACTGACAGGAATGGAACACAAACCGGCATCTTCTGGCAAATGGAAGCCGGCCGTGTTTTTGTCGGCGGCCGTAGCAATAGCTGTCGCATTATATTCGATCGATCCGACAGGTCCATCGGGACAATATCTGCCACACTGCCCTGTCAGATGGGCCACAGGATTCGACTGCCCCGGCTGCGGAGCTACAAGAGCCGCGCATGCGCTGCTGCATCTGCGTTTTGCCGAAGCCGCGGCCTATAACTATTTTCTCGTCATTTCCATTCCGCTGCTGATATGCGCGATGGTTGTGGAAATCGCTCCCGCTGGCAGCCTTCGACGCTGCCGCAAGATGATATTCTCCCGGCCCATACTATACTCCTACATAGCGCTAACTCTGGTCTGGTGGATTGTCCGTAATATTTTAAGCATATAATAGAGTTCATGAAACGCATAGATTCCGAAACAGTACGAAAAATACTTGACACTGCGGATATAGTCGACGTAGTGTCAGACTTTGTCAATCTGAAGCGCCGTGGCAACAGCTATATAGGCCTGTGTCCGTTTCACAACGAACGGACACCGTCGTTTTCCGTAAGCAAAGCCCGAGGATACTGCAAATGCTTCTCTTGCGGAAAAGGAGGAAGCGCCGTGGGATTTATCATGGAGCATGAGCAGCTGAGCTATGGAGAAGCCCTACGTTGGCTTGCCAACAAATACAATATCGAAATTGAAGAGGAAGAGCTTACACCCGAACAGCTCGCTGCCGCCACAGAACGCGAAAGCATGCTTGCGCTCAATGATTTCGCACTGGCTCACTTCGAGAATAATCTGACAGATACTGCCGACGGCAAAGCCATTGGCATGTCGTATTTCCGGGTACGCGGTCTCACGGATGCCGCTATAAAGCGTTTCAGACTCGGATATGCCCTCGACCGACGTGATGCACTCTCATCAGATGCTCTCGGCAAAGGCTACTCCGAAAAACTGCTGCTGGACACCGGACTGTGTGGCAAAAGTGATCGCGGCACACTCTACGACCGTTTCCGCGGGCGTGTGATATATCCTGTATTCGCGTTATCAGGCAAAGTGCTTGCATTCGGCGGGCGTACTCTGCGCAAAGAAAAGGATGTGGCCAAATACGTGAACTCGCCGGAGAGCATCATCTACCATAAGAGCAATCAGCTGTATGGCCTGTACCAGGCTCGGCGTGCCATCGTCGCCGCCGACAAGTGCATTCTGGTGGAAGGCTATATGGATGTCATATCAATGTCGCAACGGGGAGTGGAGAATGTGGTTGCATCATCGGGTACTTCTCTGACCGACGGGCAGATTTCACTGATACACCGTTTCACCCAAAACGTCACCGTAATCTACGACAGCGACCCGGCAGGTATAAAGGCATCTCTCCGAGGAATCGACATGCTGCTGGCCGAAGGACTCAACATCAAAGTGATGCTGCTGCCGGAAGGTGAAGATCCTGATTCATTCGCCCAGTCCCATACTCTGGAAGAGATAACGGACTACATGAATTCCAACGAGACAGATTTTCTCAGGTTCAAAACCGATATTCTTCTCAAGGATGTGAACGGCAACGATCCGATAGCGCGCTCACGGGTTATCACCTCAATCGTACGCTCCATTTCAGTGATACCGGACGAGGTGATACGCAACGAATATGTCAAGGAATGTTCCAGACTGCTGTCGGCCAATGAAAGCAC
Source organism: Muribaculaceae bacterium (assembly GCA_011959405.1). Lineage (GTDB taxonomy): Bacteria > Bacteroidota > Bacteroidia > Bacteroidales > Muribaculaceae > UBA3263. Next base: position 18,726 of record BLLX01000001.1, on the reverse strand, counting down.
CATCGCCCTGCAGGTGGCTCGCTTCCGCAACGAAGCGGCAGAAGCCAGACAAAAGAGCAACCGCACGGAGCAGTCGTCAAATGAAACGATGGCAGTCGAAGCTACCGTAATCCGCCGGAATCCCGACGCATCCACCGCCGACCGTAGCAGTTTCATGCGTCCGTACGAAACCGAGACACTAAGGCTTGTGCTGAAATACGGCATGGTACACCTTTGTGATGCCGTCGATGCCGAAGGCAACACCTCGTCAATGAACGTGCTTGAATATGTCGACTCCGAACTTCGCCGCGATGACCTCACATTTTCAAATCCCGATCTCCTGTCGGCATACAGGGCCGCATGCGGTCTACAGGAATCATGGCGGACCGAACGTCATACCCGCCAAATGCAACTTCAGGCTGAAAGCGAATCTGGTTTCCGCACCGGCATGGATATGATCAGCCGCGATGCGCGCACCGTCATCGAAGCCCAGAAAATGGAAAGCGACCTGAAAGCCCGTACCGAAGCATATATCAACGACGGCCTTGCTGATTTCGACGAACTGTTTATTTCCCGGGCACTCGCATCCGACCCCGATGACACCGTGAGGAAACTTGTGACTACCTTAGTCAGTGAAAAATACGTCCTCAGCAAGATCCACACCAAACATTCCCGCATCGAGACCGAACGCGACTGCCTGCAGGACCGTGTGCCGAAGTCGGTCTACGGATGGAAAAACGCCGTGTTGGAATGCAGGGAAAAAGAGTTGCGCGCCGATCTTGCCAAAGCGGTGGCCGACAATGACCATGACCGCGTGCTCCAGTTAATGACCGAGCAGCAACAGCTCCGGCAGATCATTGCCGACCTCGCAAAATATCTGGGCGAACGGATCGTTCTGCCCAGACGATCGTAAAACCCAACAGACCGCGTCAGAGCAACAATGCATGACGCAGTTTATACGTATAGCATTTCCCGCCGGACGACACGGCCTTGATCACATAATTGCCAGGCGAATAATTCACGAGTTCAAATGATGTAACTTTTGCTGATTGCTCTATCAGTGATCCTGAAAAGTCATACACATAGACCGTCACAGGCTCGTCGGCAGTCATACGTGATCCGTTCCAACGGACCAGACTATCCATGCCTTCAACCACATCTTCAGGAAGAGATGAGGGGACATAAAGATCATTGACCGCAGCATGAAGTCGCGAGACAAGAGACGCGGACGTCCTTGTAGCACTTATATTTCCGCTCTTAAACTGTCTTAATGCGGATTCAATCTTCAACAGTGCGTTATCGTTGCCAGCTGCTGCATACTCATCACGCAGCATATAGATCTTCTCGGCAAGCTGAATTCCTTCGATAAGCCGCTCAAAGCGCACAGATGAACGGTTACCGGGATAAAAAGCATACGTATCACCTGCACCAAAAAGGCGGAAACGCGTGTCAAGCAACGGCTGTTCGGTCCAGTTAAGCCATGACCAATGCAGATAGCCGTCAAAATCGTTAGCAACGGCATGAAGCGGCAAATATGCAGCGTCGGCCGGATCACTGTTTGAATATATATTCGGCATGACATCCGAACAACTCGTGTATAACGTGGTGATATGACCGGCAGCTTTACGGGCCGACAATTCTTTTTCAGAAAAACGGGCGCCATAGTTCACGCAATAGTCATAAAGTTTATCGACAAGTTCTACATGATAGCTACCAGCCAATGCCATCTTCATGCCAGGCACCGTCTCCTGAACCAGATTATATGCGTCAAGCATACTGGACAGACCGCGCTCATCCATCGACATACACGTCTTGTCAAACCATCCGCATTTTTTAAGGTGTGCGGCAAAATCAGTAAGGAATGATCTCCATAATTCACGATATTCATCCGAAGTAGTCTGTGCGTTTAAGAACCGGTAACTATCTGTAGCTTCGTCCATATACCGGAAATTCATATCCCACGGAATCATCGAGAAACAATTGATCTGTCTGTCAATACCGCATTCTTCCATCAGCTTCACATATCGATCAAAAACACTATAGTCATACTTCCACGTACCGTCCGCACATTTTATCACCTGAACCATCGGATCAAACTTATCATTACTCTGATCTCCCCAAGGTTCAAAAAACAAAAATGTCGAAACCACTTTTTGCCCGGCCCTTGCAAGGCTCCGCATATATGGCCGAAGAGCGGCGAAATGTTCTTCGCTCCAACGCTCCACCCCATGATAACGCGACACAGAGTACGGCTGCTGCCACAAATCGAGATGAAAACGCTGATCCGACGGCAACGGAAGCGTACGACCGTCGACATTCACATTCAATTTCAGGCTATCTACCAGCCCGGTTGCCGAATCCGTGATACCCAGAGTCACCACATAGCATCCCGACGGTATGTCACGCGGCACTTCCAGCGTGCACCATACCGGACGCGTCGTGCGTGCCTCCAGAGCCATGGCTCCTCCGTCGCCATCAATCACATCGGCCACAAGCCATGGCTCAAGACTGTAATCATGATCCCTACAGGCCCGATAATCGTCCGTCAGCACATAGCGCATAAAGCCCACCTCGCCATGCTCGGCAGGGACGACAACCTCTCCGGTTTCTGAATCACGCCATGACGAAAGCGACAGGCTCAGGTTTCCAACCGACCCTTTAGCAGAAAAAATCACGGCCTCTATACCCAGGCGCTCACCACGCCATGCTGTAACAGTGTGTTCGCTCTGCATTTTCAACGCCGGCACCTCCCGCTTTTTATAATGTACATCCTTCGATGCCCACGAAACGTATATTTTCGACTGGTTTTCCAGAGCGCTCCACGCTTCAATATCGGCTTCGGAACTGTCGTCCGGCTCCTGATATGATTCCAAAGGATAATTGATAGCACCGGTTTCAGCAGGATATATGGCATAAAAACAATTGGCACCCTGCTTAGCATTCCACCCGACAAAGTCCGATGCAGTAGCGTCAAAGCCATAGGCCGTATTAACCGAGTTGACAATTGTAAAATGACCATTGGCAGCCTTCTCTACAACAAAATGTCCGGCACCCTCAGCCTTGCCTACAGTGTATGGCCGGCCATCCGGCACCTCGGGGATATAACGCCCCCTGCGGGTCTGAAAAGTATACTTGCCATCGGCATCACACCCCACGGTAATAACATAGTCCATGCTGGAATCGGTGCCGAAAGTGGGCATGCCGCTCATGAACAAGGTGGTATATGGCGATTCATACAAATAGTTATTACGCCCCACGTTTTTCAATACATACTGTCCGCCGTCGACAATCTGTCCGACTGCTGTCAATGGTTCTCCCAGAGATACTATTGTCTGCTGAGCCATACACACATCGACAACAGAAGACACTATAAGACAACAAATTAGTTTTTTCATGGTTTCAAATATATGATTTTTACAAATTTACAGTTTTTTAATGATATTAAAGCATCTAATCTGAACAAAGTTACAGTTTTTCAATTAAATTACATCAATGGCGATTGTTTTCACCGCTTTTTCGTACATTTGGACACATCTCAAATTTCTAACAGCATACTGACATGAAAAAGTCTCTGTTATTTATATCCGCAATCATCATGTTGCTCAATCCGACACTGTCGGCCCAGACGGCTGACGAACGGATCGGAAATGCCATGAACAACGCCGACTGGTTTGAACTGGAAAAACAGTATAACTCTCTGCCAAAAGACTCAATCTCTCCGTTTCTTGAAGTTTTTTCCAGAGCACTGATAGGCAACCGTCTCAACCGTCCCGACGTGTCCATTCCTGCATTCGGCGAGTTACTGGCAGACTATTCTGACTATCTCGGCGTGGACAATGCGGTAAGTTCGTCCATGATGTATGCTATGGATCTCAGCCGCACAGGCCACAGTGACGTCGCGGCCGATCTGATATCGGCAATACACGCAGCAACAGAACAATATCTTGATTCGGCCACATCGACAAGATTGCGCAACATGACCGATCAATATAAAGCACTGTCCGCATACAAGACCAATCAGGTATCCTTTAACACACAAGGCAAAATCGCAACCTTCAGTTTCCAGATTGACACCAATATCGGTCCGGCCGACAAACCGGCTGCAGCCATGATGCTGGACAATTGCATAGTCAACGGCAAAAAAGCCGGCATAATGTTCGATACCGGAGCAGGAGCCAACATAATCAGCGATTCCCTTGCCATGGCTTATGATATGATTCCGTTGGATGTTCCTGTCACCGTATCCGGGATGGGAATGGCATCAGGCCATATAGCCATTGCAAAAGAAATCAGACTCGGAGAAATCACTGTAACCGACGTGCCGTTCTACGTCATTCCGGTGAAAAGCGGCCATGAAGAGGCCGACAAATACATGAAACACCTTAAACTGGTGATCGGCAGCGATATAATGCTTGCGCTCAAGGATCTGACCATTGATTTCTCATCCAATACAATCTCTGTGCCGACGGCAGCCGGAGAGCGCGACGGAACTCCATCCAACATGTGCTTTTCATCAGGCATGAATCTGCTTACAAAAGCATCGGTGGCCGGACTTCCCGCACTGATGAACATAGACACAGGAGACGGCTCGGACGGCATACTGTCAGATATGTTCTATAACCGCAACAAGGAATTCGTCACAGAAGCCAAAGGCACTCCCGATTCATTACGGATGGCGGGAATCGGCGGATGGAGTAAACTTAACGGCTACAAGCTCACAGACATTCCGTTGTCACTCGCAGGCAACACCGTCTCATTGCCATCTATATTCGTCAGTGAAGACCACAGCATGCTATCAGACAATATAGACGGAAACATAGGCCTTGCCACACTTTTAAAATTCCGGAAATTGAGATTCGACATGGTCAACATGCGTCTCTCAACAGAACCATATCCGGCAGATTTACAAGGATTGAACCCGGATTGTCTGCACACGCCAGCCTTTGACTATATCCATAAGCCGGAAGCATCGCCGTACCAAATGGTCGGAGCCCTGCTGTTCGGCATTGCCAAATATATGATATATCCTTACAGCCCAGACAATATTGATCTGTGACACAGCAGCATCACTCCATTATATAATAGCGCAACCAGACAGTGCCATCGCCGATATCCGACATGGACTTAAGTCTGAGACGCCGAGCCGGCATTCCGTCACAGCGCCGTATACCGTCAAATATTGTCGCCATTCCCTGACGACCGTCAACACCCGGCGCTATCATCACGCTGACTTCATCAATCAGCCCCTCTTCCAGAAAAATACGTACTTTTCACTGTCCTGTCACTACCAGTGCCGACTATATAACAACCATATTTACAGATTCCGCATCCTAATATAATAATATAGAATAAAAATAATAAACGGACTGATTTACCACAATTTTCGTAAATTTGCGACATTATGGAAATATTCACAACCATAGGCCAATACTGCGATTTTTTCGGAAAGCTTCTGTTACACCCTTTAGTGAGCGTAGTAGAATTCAACAATGCGGATCAGGTACGCGAAGCGACTATCAACTGGGGATTTTATGCAATGTTTCTAAAAGAGACAAAAGGATGCGTGATAAACTACGGAAAAACCGAATATGATTTCGACGCGATGTCAGTGGTCTGCATAGGCCCCGGACAGACGACCAAGATTTCCAAAGTTCCGAATGGCACCGAACCTCCGCGAAGCATCGGACTGCTATTTCACCCGGATCTGCTGTTTCGCACATCACTTGCCGGCAAAATCAGCCGATACACATTCTTTTCCTACGAATCATACGAAGCCCTGCATCTCGACGAAAACGAGCGTCAACTGGTAACAGACATCTTCAACCATATTCAAAACGAACTGTCATGTCAGCCGGATCAATTCTCAAGACAGCTGACAGTAAGCAATATCGAACTCCTGCTTGATTATTGCCTGAGATTTTACAGTCGTCAATTCGACATCAGGAAACCGCTTAATGACGGAATCATGTCTCGCTTTGAATCGCTGCTTGATGATTACATACACAGTTCCGAAATAAGCGAACTCGGCATTCCCAACGTAAAATACTTTGCAGACAAAGTGGCATTGTCGCCCAACTACTTCGGCGACCTCGTGAAACGGTCCACCGGACAAACGGCACAGGAATACATACACCGCAAACTCCTCAGCCACGCAAAACTCCAACTACTTCAAGGCACTAAAAACGTGACTGAAATCGCCTACTCTCTCGGCTTCCAATATCCGCAACACTTCATCCGTTTTTTCAAAAACAAAGTCGGCGTCACCCCCAGACAATTCATCACCCAGCACGAATAGACACAGCGGCCCACCGCACATAATCCGATGAAAGAATAAGGGCGCGACTTTTTAGTCGTGCCCTTATCCTTTCTATAATGACAGCGGTCGGTTATCTTACTCCAACCTTAGCGGTCTTGTTGCCGGCCTTTACAATATATATGCCCGTAGACAACGGTATGGTCATCTTTTCGGCTCCGTCAGCAGCAAACACCAGTGTGCCGTCAATGCCAAACACCTCGATCTGTCTGCCGGAAGCATTGTAAACAACGACATTTGATCCGACTACGCCGATATTCACTCCGTCGGACGCAATCTCATCCAGAGATGAAATATCTATGCCTACGGTATTGGACAGTGCAGACTCTCCCTGATCATAAACAACAGAGACATTGTAGTTTTTATCTCCGGCTACGGGATTCTCATCCACAAACGATGTCGATGTCAGCATTTTATCATTAAGGCGCTCTCCATTGCGATAGACATTGTAGCCCAACAATTTCAGATCGGCCATATATGATGGTGCAGGGGTGTAAGTTATATCGTCCACAAAGAATGCAAACTTGTCATCGGACACACACCGTATGGCAAAGTATTTGGTACCGGCAGGCAGTGTATACGTGAAGTTTGTCCATACGGTCATGATTCCCTCCTGACGGTAAACGACAGAGAAATCATCTGTTTCTTTGCCAGTTGAAGAAATCAGGAATTCAAATGATTCGAGGTGTGCGTCGTAGTAACTGCGCGCCCAGAACGAGACATCCTGTTCTCCGTCCCACAACAGCGGTGAAACCAACCAGTCATCATTGGGAACAAACAGACTGAAGAATGCTGCCAGGTATTTGGAACCGGAATGAGCTTCGTATGAGTCATTGAACGCGGGATATGTACGGTCCATAACCATATATGCAAACGGGTCTTTCCTGAGATGGGGCACGTCGATACCCTGGATGCCTTCGCTCACCGCGCCATCACAATCATACATGGTCCACTCTCCGAGGTCATCTATGGCAAATGACTCGTAATCCTCGAAATCTTCGGTCACTTCAGTTGCAATGGGGTCGGTAATATTCGGTTCACTCCACGCCATAACTACTTTACCGGATGATTTTTCGGCCGTCAGATCAGTCACAACCGGATATTTAGGTACTGAGAGACGCACCGTCACAGGAGATGTGACATTGTCAGTCTCATCTTCATCATACTCGTAGACAACCTCGGCATGATATGTTACTTTAGGACCTGACGCGACATGTGGCATATCTGCAGCCTTAAGCAACACTCTTCCCTCCGGTTCAACCTCACTGCCTTCGACTATAGCCACCACAGATCCGTTGCGATATACTTCAACCGAATAACCCGAAGCAGCCATAGTGCCGGTGTTTTCAACCGTGATGCCGATTTCGTTCAGTTCATTAGCGACAACTTTAGAGGGCACATCAATCGACACAGCGGCCAGATTATGAGCGTACAGTTCACGCACATACACATTATCAATAGCCACATAACCTTTTGCATTCGAAGAATTGCTTGTGGCTACAAACGCGATCCGGATCACACCGTCTCTATACGCAGACAGCGGAACAATGACCTTACGCCATCCTTCTTTGCCATTGTCGGCTGCAACCGAGATCTTTTTCTGTGACGTCCAGTTTTCTCCGTCATTGACCATAACCTCCAGTTCATTTGCCGGAGCTGTCATGGCATAATAATGGAACATCAGCACAGGAGCCTTTGCACCCGAAAGATCAATCTTGGCAGATTCCACAGTGGCCTGATCGCCGTTCATGATCGGAACAAAAGCAAGCATGCCGCTGTCGCCGTCCTGCGGATTGATCTCAGGATTATATTCGTTTTTATTCAGCTTGGACACGGTGTACCACTGCCCCATGCCACTCTGAGACGTGCCCCAGACTGTGGACAGATCCTCGTTGCTGAACGACTCATGATATGGCAAGCAGTCTGCATTACCGACTATCACCCATCCTGTAGAAGTGCCTGACGCGCTCAGACCTGCCGATGTCTCGGCAAAGACTGTGTAAGAAATGAACTGCTGAGTATCTGTATTGACATCCGGCTTATACGTATAGCTTAGCTCTTTTAGTCCTGTAGCTATGGTATTGCGCTCGTTGCCGTTGACCTCCAATATACTATAGGAAATCTGTCCGTTAACGGGATGTCCGTCCACATCCGTCTCCACTTCACTCCAGGTTATATTCACTTCACCGGTGGCGGATATCTCCCGGGCCTTTGCCCATGAAGGAGCATTAGGATAGTTTATACCTACAAACACTTTTGCATCCACCGTACGTCCGATGCCAGCCTGATTGTATGCACGAACCGAGTATGTATGCAGGCCGTTACTCAGGTTATTATCATCAACATAGCTTACTGTTCCGCCAACAGACGGACTGGCAATTTCATGGATCAGCGTGCCGTCACGTAGAATCTCAACTTTGGAAATCGCGGACAGCGCAGCACCGCCCACGGTTTTTGACGGAAGCGTAAACGAAACAGTCACCGAATTTGCACCAGCGGCATCAGGGGTCACCGACAGATTGCCAACCGCATCAGGTGCATTTGAGTCCGGACCGCCGACAACGGAAATATTGTCAACATACAGCATATATGAGTCAGGATCACTGCATGCGTGTATACCAAAATAATAATTGCCCGCTGTTGTGACAGATATTTCACCTTTCAATCTTTGCGGATGGAAACCCTGCGTCAGATCCGTTGCGGAAATAATCTTACGGGTCATCGAACCCACATTAGGAGATGTGCCAAAATAGACTTCCACTCGTTCGGGACACGTTGTCTCTCCGGTATAAGCATCCATTGAGAATTCGTATGCCTGTCCGGCTTCAAGCCGCATAGGCGGAGTGATAAGCCAGTCATCCATGCCCACTGTCTTATAGGCAACATTATATGATATGCGGGCCTGCTTGTTGTAAGCCTTCCATGTATATCCGTCATTGTTGGCATCAAGTACTGTAAAGTATTCAAACGAATCGGCGTCAGTGAAAGTCTCTTCATAAGGAATGGAGCAGTGGCCAAGACGGACAGCATTGGATTTAACCTCTTCGGCGCTGAGTCCCGCATGGGTTGCCACTACAGTATAATAATATTCGATGAAATCCTCCGGCTCTGGAATAGGCTCACTGAAAAGAGTGAACTTCTTATTGTCCACCACTCTTACGCCATCCGGCTGACGGACCACAGTATATGTCACATCCGCAGCATTCAGATATCCGTCATGCTCCGCCAGAGTGACTGCATCCCATCGAACCGTAGCGATGCCATCCTCATACGTCATGGCTACCTCCGCCGGCGCACACGGATAGTCATTGCCGATCCATTGGGTCATGGGCACAGGGAAACTTTCACCGTCAAGATTGGATGCTGTGACAACGACAGTGTAATTGCCAGGGGCCGACACACTGACCGGAACCTTCATAGTTGCCCCTGGTGCCCCTTTGCCAGAAGTATAGTCCCGGCCGTTGATCTTCAATCTATAAGAAAGCTCACCGACAAGAATATCTCCGCTCTTAGCATACGAAGGCATCTCAAAGACAACATTACCATTCAGAGCAGGGCCACGAAAATCAAAATCCAGTCCGCTCACAGGAGATGGCGCTTCCTCTGGCACGTGAATAGGTATATACATGCCGGAAAAAGCCTCTCCACCGGGAAATTCATAAGGAATCTCAAACTTGCCTGAATCGAGATCTATAGCACACATGGCAGATCCTTCATCCATGCAGATGGCATAATAGAAGCGGCGTGTATCATTGTCGATAGTACCGGTGGTCAGATAATACGACGGAGGTATATTGGCCGCTATGACCTCTGCTGCCCCGGTGGTTTTGTCGATCTTTGCAAAATCACATAAGGTCTCTCCGGCCCTGACAGCATACAGATTGCCCTCGTCATCAAAAGCACACGCGCGCCACATGGCATCAAGATCGCATATACGCGTCATTATTCCTGTGGATATATCCACCTTGCCAAGACTGTAACATTCCGGCACATTCGTGCCCTCTTTGAATTTGGCGAAACTACCATACACCGTATCCGATGATGGATCATAAGCCATATCCGACGCCTGAAAATACGGGTCTCCATCAAACTCGTCGATCAGCTCCCATGTCTCCGTATCATAGATATAATGGATTGTTCTCGACGGTTTTCCACCCGTATAAAAAGTTCGTGCGGTGAAATATTTACCATTGGCATAAACTGCGCCGCCACGAGCCTCAAACATTTCGCCGGTAGCATTACCATTCACCAGTTCGATCGGATCCCCATCCTGAAAAGGCAAACGATATATTCCATACGGAGTAGCATCAGTCCAGCTCTCCGAATCCAGCATAAGCGCATACATCTCAGGAACAGGCGCCGCCCCCATGTACAACGGCAACGCTGTCACTGCTGACGCCAGTAAAAGCCGTGATATTTGGTTTATCATATAAAAAAACTGTTTCTAAAAATAACTAAACTGATTTATTTAAGTCCGCGGTGGCGCAAAAGGGCATCCGGAGTCGGGCGATGTCCGCGGAACTGTACATAAAGTTCCATCGGATCTTCACTGCCGCCCGCTTCCAGCACGTTTTTGCGGAATGCCTGCGCTGTGGCATGATCAAATATGCCCTTTTCCTTAAACAACTCGAAACCGTCGGTGTCAAGCACTTCCGCCCACAGATAAGTATAATAGCCGGAAGCATATCCGTCACTGCCGAACACGTGCTTGAAATAAGGCGAACGATAACGGAACTGCACCTCGGCAGGCATGCCGAGCCTGTCGGCAACCGAACGCTCAAATGCCATCACGTCAATCGTATCCGTATAATCCTCAATCTTACCCCATGCAAGATCGAGCAAAGCAGCGCCGGCAAGCTCTGTCGTCATAAATCCCTGATTATGATGTCCGGCAGCCTGAAGTTTTTCAATCAAGCCGTCAGGAATGACCTCACCGGTCTTCCAATGGCGGGCATATTGTTTAAGCAATTCAGGCTCAACGGCCCAGTGTTCGTTGATCTGGCTTGGAAGCTCCACAAAGTCACGGTCGACATTCGTACCTGCCTGCCCTTTATATTCGGCACGCGTAAGCATCCCGTGGAGTCCATGGCCGAACTCATGAAACAGCGTAGCCACCTCATCGAGAGTCAGCAATGCCGGAGTATCGGCCGTTGGCATTGAGAAATTACCTACATTATACACGATGGGACGAACAGCAGATCCGTCGTCAGCCACATAACTGCCTTTGAATTCACTCATCCACGCACCCTGTCGCTTTGAAGAACGCGGGAAATAGTCTGTCATAAACACGGCTATGTGCTCACCCGTCGAAGCATCCTTCATGTCATAGACTTTCACGTCAGGATGATACACAGGCGCATCAGGCATAGGTGTGAATTCTACATTGTACAGAATTTTCGCAAGTGTAAAGGCGCCTTTGACCACACTGTCCACAGCAAAATACTGACGAAGTTCATCTTCATCAAGGGCATACTTTTTGCGGCGCACTTTCTCGGCATAGTAATAATAATCCCATGGCGCGATAGTTATACCGGCACCCTCCTGATCGGCAACAGCCTGCATTTCCGCAACCTCTTCGCGTACACGTGCCACAGCCGGGCGCCATATCTGCATCAACAGATTTTCAGCATTGTCGACTGTCTTGGCCATGACATTGTCGGTAGCATAGTCTGCATACGACTTGAAACCGAGCAAATGAGCCTTGGCAACACGAGCTTTCACTATGCGGTTTATGATGTCGGAATTGTCAAATTCACCGGTAGAAGCCAGTGATGTGTAACCTTCATAAACCTGACGGCGCAACTCACGGTCGGCAGCATATTGCAGCAATGGCAAACGGCTCGGAGCATGAAGTGTGAACACCCATTTACCCTCTCCGAGACCACGCGCCACAGCCTCCTCTGCCGCAGCGGCGACATTGGCCGCAGGTATGCCTGCCAAACGAGAAGAATCATCAACCGTAACATAGAACTGGTTGGTAGCGTTCAGAAGGTTCTTGTTATATTTCAGATACATGTCTGTCAAATCGGCATTAAGGCGTTTCAGGCTGCCCTGACTAGCGGCATCAAGCAATGCGCCATTGCGGGTAAAATCCTTATATGTGCTCTCTATCAGGCGACGTTGCGGCACTGTCAGATCCATGCTGTCACGCTGCTCATAAAGATATTTTACCCTCTTAAAAAGTTCAGGATTCATAGACATCTCATCTCCCCATTGCTGGTACATGGCATATACATCCGCCGCCACATCCACCAGTTCCGGCGATGACATTGCTTCATCAAGAGCGGAAAACAGCATCATGGTCTTCTCCACAAGCTCTCCACTGCGGTCAAGCGCAAGAATAGTGTTGGCAAAAGTAGGCTTTTCGGAATTGGATACAATATCCTTTATCTCCTGACGCTGAATGTCAATGCCCTCTTTCAAAGCAGGGATATAATCCTCCACCATGATCTGGTCAAACGGAGGAATTTCATAAGGAGTCTCGTAAGGTTGCAAAAGCGGGTTTACTCGGTTCATAACTGGAAGCTGATCATTTTTGACTACGGCCCATACTGCCAGACCGGCAACGGCCATAGCTGCAGCCAATAAAAAAATCTGTTTTCTTTTCATTTACTAACGTTTTTCTATATTTCCTTCATAATAATTTATATATGCGCGGTTTACCAGACGCACACCACCTGCCGTAGGATAGTCACCGGAAAAATACCAGTCGCCCGGATGCCCCGGCACGGCCCTGCGAAGGCCATCGAGAGTCTGATAAACGATCTTCACTTCGGCTTTTACTTCGGGAGGAGTGAGCATCTCTGCAATTTTACGTGATATATCCTCGTCTGAGAAAGGCTCATAGATAGCCTTCACGCAATTTCGCTGCCGAGACTCAGGAAGTCCTGCCTGCTCCAAACAATCACGGTAAACCTTATCCAACAGACCGGATCGACCACTTTCATGCAGCAGAGCCACCGCAGCCCGAAACGCGATGAATTCGCCCATACGGCTCATGTCAATCCCGTAATAATCAGGATAACGCACCTGCGGAGAGGAACTGACCACCACTATCTTTCTCGGATGCAGACGATACAGCATCCGTATAATCGACTGTCGCAGAGTGGTACCGCGCACAATAGAGTCATCAATGACTACAAGAGTATCCTCGTCATTTCTTACAATCCCGTATGTCACATCATATACATGAGCCGCGAGATCATTACGTGACTCTCCTTCAGCAATGAACGTCCTGAGTTTTATATCTTTTATAGCTACTTTCTCTACTCGGAGTTTGCGTGCCATCACAGCCCTGAGCGCATCGGGCGTAAGAGCTCCGTCGGAACTCAGACGCAATATCTCGTCTGCTTTTTCTCGCTCAAGAATCTCTTCCATTCCCTCTATCATGCCGATAAAAGCCACTTCAGCCGTATTGGGAATAAACGAAAACACCGACCGGCTCAGATCTCCGCCTACACTCATCATGATACGTGAAGCAAGGTTTCTTCCGAGAGCTTTACGCTCACGATAAATATCGGCATCACTTCCTCGGGAAAAATATATGCGTTCAAACGAACAGCGCATATTTCTACCTTCGGGCAATATACGGTCCACAGTCACATTGCCCGCACGGTTCACTACCAGCGCGCAACCCGGATCCAACTCACGCACCTGGACCCGCTTCACATTGAACACAGTCTGGATCACCGGACGCTCCGATGCCAGCACCACAATTTCATCGTCAGCATAATAAAATGCCGGGCGTATTCCGTTTGCATCGCGCATGGCAAAGATATCGCCGGATCCAGTCACTCCGCAGATCACGTATCCGCCATCCCATTTCGGAGCCGCCTCGCGCAACACACGCGGAATATCTATGGCATTCTCAATCGCACGGCTCAGTTCCGGTCCCGACATATTGTCGCGCAACTCACGGTAAATCCGATGATTCTCATGGTCCAGAGCATAGCCGAGCTGCTCAAGCAGCAGCACCGTGTCGCTATAAAACCGCGGGTGCTGGCCAGACGCGACTATCGACGAAAAAATATCGTCCACATTAGTCATATTGAAATTGCCGCACATCAACAGATTACGCGAACGCCAGTTGTTTCTGCGCAAAAAAGGATGCACGTAATTCAAGCCGCTGCGCCCCGTAGTGCTATAGCGCAGATGCCCCATATATATCTCACCGATAAACGGAGATTCGGGTCCGGGATCCGCTCCCAGCCCCATGCGTATGCGGTCAAATATTTCAGATATGGCCCCTGCGCCAAGCGCACGTTCTCTGAACACATATTCGGAACCGGGAGCGGAATCCATTTTCACAACCCCGACCCCGGCTCCTTCCTGTCCGCGGTTATGCTGCTTTTCCATCAGCAGATAGAGCTTGTTCAGCCCATACTGCCATGTACCATATTTCTCTTTATAATATTTCAGCGGTTGCAGCAGACGTATCATCGCCACACCGCATTCATGTTTCAACTGTTCCATTCGAAAAAATCAACGGATAAACAGAAGCTCACGATATTTTGGCAAAGGCCACATCTCATCATCGACATGAAGTTCCAATTTGTCTATATGATAGCGGATTTTAACCATGTGAGGCAACACGTTGTCATGATAAGCCACTGCTTTTTCTCGTTCAGAATCTATGCGATTAGCAGTCTTGCGGGCGTCAACCATCTGTCGCACCTCCTCACGTATCACGGCTATATGCTCTGAAATATTCTCGATAGCCACCATATCCTGCGCGGCAATGGCCGTCCACTTTTCCGATGAAAAAAGTGATTTGATCTTAAATACATTATCCAAAAGCAACGACTGATAACGTGTGGCCACAGGTATCACATGATTAATGGCCAGATCTCCGAGCACACGTGCTTCAATCTGAATTTTCTTTGTGTACATCTCCCACTTCACCTCATTGCGCGCAGCAAGTTCCACAGGAGAGAAGACTCCTGTCTTGCCAAACATGGCCACAGACTCAGGCGAAAGATATGAGTCAAAAATCTTAGGAGCGGATGTCTCGCAATCTAGACCTCGACGTGCGGCTTCCTCTTTCCACTCGTCAGAATAACCGTTGCCGTCGAAACAGATGGTACGATGAGCCGATATAAGCGCTTTGGTCTCGTCAAGGATAACCCGCTTCAGCTGTTCGCCGGAGGCCACCCGGGCATCAACCTTCGCCGCGAAATCCTGAAGCTGGGCTGCCATAGCGGCATTCAGAGCGATCATAGCGGAAGCGCAGTTTGCACTGGATCCCACAGCTCTGAACTCAAACCGATTGCCAGTAAACGCAAATGGAGATGTGCGGTTACGGTCTGTCGAATCCAACATAATTTCAGGAATCTGTGTCAGATTCAGTTTCATCCCTTCCTTAGCCGACAGATTTATAAGGTCTTCAGCACTCATCTCCTCGATTTTGTCAAGAATGCCGGAGAGTTGGGATCCGAGAAATATGGAGATAATAGCCGGAGGTGCCTCATTGGCTCCGAGACGATGCGCGTTTGTGGCAGACATTATCGACGCTTTCAAAAGTCCATTGTGATTATGTACTGCCGCAAGCACATTTGCCACAAATACAAAAAACTGCAGATTGTCTTCAGCAGTCTTGCCTGGCGCAAACAAGAGTTTACCGGTATCAGTGCCGAGACTCCAGTTATTATGTTTTCCGGAACCGTTAATGCCGCTAAACGGCTTTTCATGCAGCAGAACACGGAAATTATGACGGCGGGCGACCTCGGTCATCAGACCCATCAGCAACAGATTGTGATCATTGGACAGATTGGTTTCCTCAAAAATAGGAGCCAGTTCAAACTGGTTGGGAGCGACCTCGTTATGACGGGTTTTTGCCGGAATACCCAATTTATGACATTCGATTTCCAGATCAAGCATGAAAGCCTCCACTCGCGACGGAATAGCACCGAAATAATGATCCTCAAGCTGTTGATTCTTGGCACTCTCATGTCCCATAAGCGTACGTCCGGTCAACATCAGATCCGGACGCGCAGAATACAAGGCCTCATCCACAAGAAAATATTCCTGTTCCCAGCCGAGATAGCTCATCACATGTCTGACCGACGGATCAAAATAACGTGCCACCACGGTAGCTGCGCGATCCACTGCATTCAATGCCCGCAAAAGCGGCGTTTTATAGTCAAGCGACTCGCCCGTATACGATATGAAAATCGTGGGAATACACAGAGTCTTGTCTAGAATGAAAGCAGGAGAAGATATATCCCAGGCTGAATAGCCGCGGGCTTCAAAGGTGTTTCGTATGCCGCCGTTCGGAAACGAAGACGCATCGGGTTCCTGTTGAACAAGCAACTTACCATTAAACTCCTCAACCATGCCACCTTTGCCGTCATGCTGCACAAACGCGTCATGCTTCTCGGCTGTGCCGTCAGTCAACGGATGAAACCAATGAGAATAATGACGGGCACCATTGTCTATTGCCCATCGCATCATGCCCTGCGCAACACTGTCGGCCACATCAAGCGGCAAAGACTCTTTATTGTCAATGGCATTGACAAGCACCTCAAAAGTTTTTTTCGGAAGATACTCAAACATTTTCTGTCTGTTGAACACGTATTTTCCGTAATACACTTCCGGTCTTTCAGCCGGAATGTCCACATGATGAGCCTTACGATTAAAGGCTTCGTCCACGACTTTAAATCTAAGTGTTGACATTATGATAAAATTGATCTATTATATTTTCCTCACTCACCGGAAAAAGCGGCACATGTTCCCACTCATCCGATATATCAGATGCCGATATTAATGGTAGATTTCATGAGTACAAAGGTAAGCATTTTGCTAATTTTTCATACATTTTCCCTCTCAAAAATTACAAACCGACAGCCATATACTTACAAATTGATTACACACAGAAACCCGATATCACACAACACGGTTACATTAGAGAGTTGACCTTCTGCCGCTTCATATAATGCGGCAGAAGGTCAACTCATCAAATATATTTCCCCAATTATTAATTCTGTGAAAAGATTACTATACGGTTCCAATCATTTGTACCGTATGGCTGAGAGGAAGAACCGGCGGCCTCTTTTGACAAACGGTTAGGAGAGATGCCGTATTTATTGACCAATAAATCATAAACAGCCTGTGCACGCTTTTCGGAAAGTTTCTGATTATACGAAGATGTACCGGTATTTTTATCCGCATATCCCTTTATCACAATCTTCACATCAGGATTAGCCTTAAGATACTCAGCCACATTATAGACATTGACCATCTCCATCTGACTGACTTTAGCCGAATTAATTGTAAACCGTACGGTACTCATCATGACAGCAGTAGCCTTCTTCTCCACATGAACCGTCTCTTTTACCTCCGGACATGGCAACTGTGACTCTGCTTCTGCCAAAGCCGCCACCGTAGTAGCCAACTCTCCGCGAAGATCATTGACCTGACCGTTAAGCGATGCAATATAATCATTGTATGCACAGGGATCGTAGGCCTTAAATGACTTTCCTCCGATATTGACTGTCACACCGCCTGTTCCCATAAAATTAATGTCGATAGGCTTATCGTATGCCACATTATTATAGGAATCTCCGGCAAACTGCGCACGCGCTTCAAGAAAAAGATCAACATAACGACACAGACGGAACCGGACCTGAATACCTGCAGAAACAGGCAAAGCCCAGGCATTGTTTTTCAGGTTACCATTATCGTCAATAATATTAACTCCGGACTGAGGTCTGAAACGCCAGTTATACGTACCGCCTATACCGACAAAAGGAACCACACTGACCGGTCTTGACAGATCAACCCCACCGATAGAATTAAACATATCCCACATCACATCGGCATTGATATTGGCTGATCTCCAGCTTAAAGTATAATTTTGCGGCATAGATTCATGAATGGTGCCATAGTAACCACTAAATCGAAGCCCGAAATACGGAGAAAACCATCGGCCAACACCAAAATTATACGTTATGCCTACCTTTTTCTTCTCCTTAAAACCTTCCATTGCAGGTATATCGACACCTGCTCCGGCCTGTAAGAACCAACCGTCACGCCAAGTATTATAATACGTCGTATTACAATGCTGATCATCCACGACTGTAACAGTCTCTTCGGTCACAACAACTGAATTCTGCGCATCAATTGTCGGAGTAAATAAAAACATTGATCCGACTACCATCATCGGAATAGTCACGCGGTGTTTCATAGTTTTTTTTTAACTTAAAATCGTAGTAAATAATAAATGTTGAAAGCGAGTTTTAAATTTACTTTCACATAAATAACATGCCATCGTTAAATATTGTTCGTCCAAATAACCACCATACACACCTTCTCCACTAAACAAAACTATACCACCCCATCCTCAGCTTTGTATAGCGCTAGGATGCCACTAGCACTGAATCATGTTAGACATGCATACTGAACTTCTTCGACAACCGCTCCACACACGCATCCGCCGA